>SHWK01000038.1 GCA_009693885.1 Rickettsiales bacterium | reverse complement strand
TATTAGCATAAATTTTATCCGAAAAAATATGACCCTGTGTCAAAACCGTGATATCTGGGTTGCCATTTTTGTTAAAAAAATCTTGGATTTGATTTTTATAAAATGGATAATGGGTGCAAAATAATCCAACAGCGCTGATCTTGCTAAAGTCTTGCCCAATCTTGCTTCTAAAGGCCTCTAAATCGCTATTTACTTCAAATTCTGCACTATTTTTATCGAGGCCAGTTTCAATATTGCGTATCCAATTTTGTGGGGCGTAGCTGTATAATTTTATATTTTTATCTTTAGTTAATTCGCCGATTTTATTTTGATAAGTGCCACTGTTAATGGTTGCTGGTGTTGCCATTAGAGCGATGTAAGGATTTTTATCTTGGGAAGATTTAACTAATTCTGCCGCACTATCATCAATCATTGTGATAATTTTTACATCGCGATATTTATCAGTAAAAAAATTGTTCATTTTAGTATCATAAATAGTGGAAGCGGTGTTGCAGGCTATAATGGCACTATGGGTATTAGGTAAATTTAGTAAATATTCTAAAAATGCTGTGGTTAAAGCTCTGATTTCTTCTGGTTTTTTGTTGCCATAAGGAGCATTTTTGCTATCACCAAAATGGCTGAAGGTGAAACTGACTTTATATTCGGCTTCAAGGGCTTTGAGCTTAGGCTCTAACTCTTGCGCTACATCTAATGCAAAAATCAATCCACCTACACCAGAATCGCCAAAAACAACGCGATATTCTTGATCATTGGCGAGATCTTTTTTATAGCTGGCGCAGGAATTTTTAGCCTCGGCATTAAAAGCGAAGAGGAGGAGTATGGTGGCGAAAATTCTTAGCAAAAGTTTTGTCAACATTGCGCTTGATAAGAAATATAATATTAGGATGATCTAATGATATTATATCCAATTCAAAAATCAAATTCCTAACTTTTTGAATCTAGGTTGTGTAGCGCCAAGATGGCAACATTCTACGCTTTGTTATTTTTTTCAAGCAAAATTTATGATAAGAAAAAGTTTTTTATTTGCAGCATTGGCTTTGATTTCGTGTAAAACGCATGAAAATTTAGTTAATAATAGTTCTGGATTATATAATGTGGCATCTAGTGATATCTGGGTTGGTGAGGCTTATTCAGGTTTTGCAGATTATAAAGAAGTGCGGTCAAAAGAGTTTATGATTTCTACTGCAGATGCAAGAGCTAGCAGCGCTGGCGCTCAAATTCTTGCTAAAGGTGGCAATGCAATTGATGCGGCAATCGCAGCGCAATTAGTATTAAATGTTGTAGAGCCTCAATCTTCGGGCATTGGTGGTGGAGCATTTTTGCTTTATTATGACGCCGCAAGCAAGGGAACCGTTTATTTTAATGGCCGCGAAAGAACTCCTCTCAAAGCAAATGAAAAAATGTTTCTTGATCAAAAGGGTAAGCCGCGTGATTTTTATGATGTAGTTGGTGGAGGCCTATCTGTTGGTACTCCGGGTGCGTTGAAGGCTTGGAAAATTTCTCATAAAAAATACGGAAAGTTGCCATGGAAAGATTTATTTACGCCAGCGATTGCAATTGCAAATGAAGGATTTGTGCTTGATAAAAGAATTCATGTTATTCTCGAAACTCTGCCTTATCTCAATCATTTTGAGGGCATGAAAATTTACTTCAACAAAGATGGTTCGCCAAAAAAAATTGGCACATTGATCAAAAATATACTATTAGCTAAAACTTTCACAACAATTGCCAATCAAGGAATAGAGCCATTCTACAGGGGGCAAATCGCGCGAGATATTGTTGGTGCGGTGCAAAATTCTAAAATTAATCCAGGTTATTTATCTTTGGTGGATCTGGCGAAATATAAAATTAAAGCGGGCGATTTATTGTGTAACACTTATCGCGCTAAATATAAAATTTGTTCAATGCCAATACCAAGTTCTGGTGGAGTAGCGCTGTTAGAAATTTTAGGCATTCTAGAAAATTTTGATTTAACAAAAATTAAGCCCTCTTCTGTAGAGGCGGTGCATTTAATTTCTGAGGCTTCGCGCCTTGCCTATGCTGATCGCAACGAATATGTGGCCGATGTTCCTAATGTTCCAGTTAAGCAAATGCTGGATAAAAAATATCTTAAAAAAAGAGCTACATTAATCGATTTAAATCATGCGATGATTGATGTGAAGCCGGGAATTTTCAGCGGCACAAAATCAAATATGTCAGGTGGCAAATCAAGCGAGAAGCCCTCAACCACGCACATCGCCGTTGTTGATAAATATGGCAATGCAGTTTCTATGACTAGCACAATCGAATATCTTTTTGGTTCAGTTTTAATGGTTGACGGTTTTATGCTTAATAATCAACTTACCGATTTTTCTTTTGCGCCAGAAATTGATGGTAAAAAAGTTGCCAATCGTCTTGAGCCTTTAAAGCAGCCGCGCAGCTCGATGGCTCCGACTTTTGTTTTTGATGATAAAAATAATTTAATTATGGCGATCGGTTCTCCAGGTGGGCCGCGCATTATTCAATATGTTCTAAAAACAATTATTGCGCATCTTGATTGGGGAATGAATATCCAAGATGCAATTTCTCTGCCAAATTATGTGGCATTGAATGAGATCGTTGAATTGGAAAGTCGCACCACTTTAGTATCGCTCAAAAGGCAGTTGGAGGGCATGGGGCACAAGGTTTCTGTGGTTGATATAACTAGTGGGCTTAATGGAATTACGATTGGAAAAGATGGTTTGGAGGGCGGTGCGGATCCGCGTCGGTTAGGAGTTGCGCTAGGAGCGTTTTGATTATTTATTAACAAAAAAAATCTGAAGGAGAAAAATGAGTTCTAAAAATAATATTTTACTCGGTCTTGATGCTTATAATAAAAAATTATTTGTCGAAAATAATGATTATAGACACATCTTATTAATAGCTCCGCATGGCTCTGGTAAAGGGGTTTGCTTTGTAATCCCAAGCCTTTTGGCTTTTGAAGAATCGGCAATTGTCCATGATATCAAAATGGAAAATTATGAACTCACTGGCGGCTATAGAGCTTCTATCGGGCATAAGATTTTTATGTGGAATCCACTTGGCGAAAAAGATAAAACCAGCAGATATAATCCGCTGGATTTTATCAGCTCTGATCCAATAAAAATTATTGATGATATTCAAAAAATTTCTCATCTTTTGATTAGAGATCGCAGTGATTACATGGCCTGTGCCAAAAATTTATTCACCTCAATAGTTCTTTATCTCGGCGCCAACACTGCCAAAACTAAATCATTTGGCGAAATTGCCAGAATACTTTCTGGTGATTTAATCGCTGAATTATCTAATGCGGTTAAGAAATCAAAAAACGATCTCCATCCATTTGCAATCAGTCAAATTAAGTCTTTTTTGTCAAAAGATAAGCATGAACAAAATTCTATTATTCGGGTTCTAAGCAGCTATTTAGCGCCTTGGAATAATCCTTTGATAGATCACGCAACTTCCAAATCAGATTTTGATATTGCTGATTTTAAGAAAAATAAAACCACACTTTATGTTGGGTTGAATCCCACTGATATTGATAGATTACAGCCGGTGATGCAGTTCTTCTATGACCACGCCCTTGAAAGACTAGCGACAACCGCGGGTGAGCTTGGATATAATGATAAAAATGGTGGGGTGTGTTTATTTATGGATGAATTTTACTCACTTGGAAAACTAGAGATGATGGCGGCAGCGTCTTATTTTAGAGGCTACAAAATCAAATTATTTTTGATCACTGCTGATATTGAAAGTATAGAAAATATTTACGGAGAAAATGGTGCCTCGGCAATAATATCAGATTGCGCTACCAAAATTTTCTTTGCCGCCAAAAGTTTCAAAACTGCCAATAAAATATCGCAAATTTGTCTCGATAAATCTAAAAATCTTGAACTGATATCATGGCAAGAAGCTATGAATCTAGCTCCCGACTCACAAATTATTACGAGAGATCATGAACAGCCAATTATTTCAAAGAAGGTTTTTTATTATGAAGATGAAGAAATGAAAAAGAAAATAATCGCTCTTTAGATAACAGAAAAATCCTCTACACTAAATCAACTTCAAGAAAATGCTCGAATGCGAGTTCCATTTTCATCGCAAGCTACGCTTGCTTTAATTAGATGAAAAGGGTGTCTGAGCAGGCGAGTATTACCTAACTAACTATTCCACCGAGGTCGAGATCTAACAAGTCGGGGGTAATTACACAGTTTATCCTTAATTAAAACCACACTACAAAAACTAAATATAAGGATTCCCAATCTTTAATTTGCGCAAAATTTTAATCTCAATTTCTTCCATAATTTTGGCATCTTTTTTCTTCTCATGATCATAACCAATAAGGTGTAAAATGCTATGCAGCAGTAAGTGCGTCAGATGTTGCTGAAAATCCTTCTTTGCTTCAATCGCCTCTTTATTTATCACTTCAAAAGCCAAAATAATATCACCAAGAAATAGCTGCTGTGTTGTTTTGGTAGTATTTTCAAAACCATTTTTACGAATTAATTTTTCATCTAAAAACGAAAAAGACAAAACATCTGTTGGTGTATTTTTATTACGGAATTGCTGATTTATTTTTTTGATTTGAAGGTTTGAGACCAGAGAAACAGAGATCTCAAGGCAGTTCATTTTTTTCTGCAAAAATGTTTTTATTTCACTAAGTAAAATTAATTTTTGACAAGTTTGTTCAATGGTTTTTTCGATATTTTTTACAACTAACCATTTTTTTGATTTAGTCGCAATATCAATCCGAATACGATTTGTTGCGCTCATTGCAATTATATTTGGGGTTGAAATTTCGATAATAATTTTGCAAAAGCTACGGCCCGATGACTAATCGCATCTTTTTCTATACTTGAAATTTCACCAAAAGTTTGCGATATGCCGTCTTTTATAAAAATAGGATCATAGCCAAAGCCCTGCGCGCCGCGGGCTGGAAAAGTTAACATGCCATTAATTCGACCCTCAAAAGATTCAGAAAAGCCCGATTGCGGATCAAAAATTGTTAGATTGCAAATAAAATATGCCTTAGAGCCAGAAGGTTCTACACCTTTCTCTTTTAACAATGATATAATTTTTTCAAAAGTTTTTGGAAAGTTTTTTTGTCCCAATTCATCAAGAGCAAATCGTGCCGAATGTATTCCTGGCTTGCCATTCAAGGCTTCGATACATAATCCAGAATCATCAGCTAAAGAAACAAGACCAGTTTTTTCAGCGTAATATTTGGCTTTAAGCAAAGAATTTGCAGCAAAGGTTTCTCCAGTTTCTGCTGGCTCAGCAAGATCTACCGCAGGCTTGATGGATTCGATATTTATTTGCTGGAGGAGGTCAGAGATTTCAACAAACTTCCCAGAATTATTGGTGGCGACCAAAATTTTTCTGGGAAGTTGCATATTTGAAGAATTGTTAAGCAGCAGCTTCAACAGCTGGTGT
Organism: Rickettsiales bacterium; assembly: GCA_009693885.1. Lineage (GTDB taxonomy): Bacteria > Pseudomonadota > Alphaproteobacteria > Rickettsiales > UBA1997 > CAMCFD01. The sequence goes on along the minus strand of SHWK01000038.1, from coordinate 3,048 downwards.
GGCAGCTTCGATAGCGGCAGCAGCAACTTTAGCAGTTTCAGCTTCAGCTTTTTCAGTCGCTGCGGCAGCAGCTTCAGTAGCTAATTTGATTTTTTCTAAAGCTTTTTTCTTTAGATTATCACCAGTTTTTTTCGGTTTGAAATCTGGTTTATGTTTTGCGGCACCTTTAACGCCAAGGGCAATTAAAAATTTAGCAACGCGTTCAGATGGAATCGCGCCAACAGAAAGCCAATGCTCAATACGCTCTTTATCGATAACGATCTTTTTTTCATCAGAATCGTTAGCAAGAGGGTTGTAAGTACCTAATTTTTCTAGAAATTTTGAATCTCTAGGAGACGTGCTGTTTGTAGCAACGATACGGTAAAAAGGCACATTTTTTCTGCCACCACGGGCAAGACGAATTTTAATCATAATATATGTTTGTTTTGTAAATAATCAGCCGCTAAAAGCAATTACAATGACTCGAGGAGCCAAGAATTATGCATATAAAAGAACAAAATGCAACTATTTTTTAGGTTTTGTGTAAAATTGCTGCAAAGCTGTGGCGCTCTAGTTGCGGTTGACTCCTAAAATTAGCTATTTGAATTGCTGCATTTTGCCAAAGCTCTAGATGCTCTAGCAATTGCATTGGTTGAATAAAAATCAAAATCTGCCGCATTAATTTTTTGTGAATGATCGGCAATTTTATGAGAGTTGCTTGCCAGCCATTTTGCTTTAGTTACATGATTTAAATTGGCGTAAGTTTCATTATTTTTAGCTAATGATTTTTTAAGGTCGGTGAGATTTTTAAAACCAAGATCAACGCCTGATACTTCTGCAATTTTAAGGATAATTTGGAAGTCTTCTTGAGCGCCCTCTGGTGCAAAAATTGCGCGGGTAGTTTTTTGTGCGCGACCTTCGCAATTGATGTAAGTTGCTTCTTTTTCGCTAAAAGCTGCTGCTGGTAAAATTATATCAGCATCGTGAGCGCCCTTATCACCATTGGATCCGATGTAAATTTTAAAAGTATTTTTTAGTGCCGCAAAATTAATATCATCGTCAACGCCAAGTAAGAAGGTCAATTTTATTTTGCCATCTTCGCAATCTTTTAAAATTGATTCAATGCCGTGATGGCTTGTAAAGCCTAGCTCTAAACCATTTACCAATCCGCTTGATTTAGCTAAAAAGTTGAAGCCGTTCCAATTATCTTGAATCATTTCGAATTTTTCTGCGATTTTTTTTGCTAGATTTAGAATTTCTGCACCATCTTTGCCGCTTACAGCGTCAACGCCTAGAATTAGCATTGGTTTTTTGGCATTTTCTAAAACCTTGCTAAATTCTGATTCGCCAGAAAGAATTTTTTCTAGCGCCTCAACATCATCACCAAGATTTTTATATTTATAGCTAAGATCAGCCTCAACACCAACCGCCGCGATTGCAAAAGGATTGTATTTGTGGATGCTGCGTTTGCGAATTCGGGCATTTAAAACTGGTGCATCTTTGCGAGGATTAACCCCGATTAACAAACACGCGTCAGCCACATCAATGCCAGAAACGCCTGAGTTAAAGAGGTATGAAGCGCGATCATCTGAATTTAACTTTTCACCTTTGAGGCGTGATTCAAAATTTTTGCTATTAAGTTTTTGCATTAAATTTTTTAGAGTAAAAATTTCTTCTATAGCCGCTAGTGGGCCACTTAGAGCAGCTATTTCATCGCCACTTAAATGCTTTAGTTTTTTAGTGATTAAATTTAAAGATTCATTAAAACTAGCTTTTTCTAACTTATCATTTTTGCGAATATAGACACTATCTAAGCGCTGATATCTAAGGCCCTCATAGCAATAACGCGCTTTATCGGAGATCCATTCTTCGTTGATATCTTCATTTAAGCGCGGCAAAATTCGCATGATTTCTAACCCGCGCGAATCAATGCGGATATTGCTTCCAAGCGCATCCATCACATCGATGCTTTCAGTTTTTTTCAACTCCCAGCTGCGGGCATTAAAGGCGTAAGGCTTGGAGGTTAGAGCGCCAACGGGGCAGAGATCAATAATGTTGCCGGATAATTCTGAGGAAAGTGCTTTTTCAACATAAGGAGTGATTTCCATTTTTTCGCCGCGACCAATAGCGCCAAGCTCTGGCACGCCAGCAACATCGGTGATAAAGCGGACGCATCTGGTGCAATGAATGCAGCGAGTCATGGTAGTTTTGATCAACGGGCCCATGTCTTTATCTTTGACGGCACGCTTGTGTTCGTGGTAATCGGAAGTATCGCGGCCATATTGATAGGCTTGATCTTGCAAATCGCATTCGCCGCCTTGATCGCAGATTGGGCAATCCAGTGGGTGATTGGCGAGCAAAAATTCCATTACACCCTCGCGAGCTTTTTTAACCATCGGCGTATCAGTGAAAACTTTCATGCCGTTAGTGATTGGCATGGCGCAAGATGCAACCGGCTTTGGTGGGCCGCCTACAACTTCAACTAAACACATGCGGCAATTGCCAGCGATCTCTAATCTTTCATGGTAACAAAAGCGTGGAATCTCTATTTCAGCGAGTTCGCAGGCTTGGATTATTGTTATTCCTTCTGGAACTTCGTATTCTTTGTTGTTGATTGAGATTGTTGGCATTTTTGCTTCGTTATTTTTTGCGATATATTCACGGTAAAATGGCTTGCCTCTGGCATTTGTTGCTCAGAGGATCTGCGATCCATTCGCACAAAACACCAGAGGCAAGCCATTTTACCTGCTTAGGCATTGTTAGCAAGAATTGTCGTTCTTTGCCAAAGCAATGTTTGGGCCTGTTTTATAGAAAACTTTTTTACGGAAAAATACTATCTACTAATATGTTTTGTTGCTCAGAGGATCTGCGATCCATTCGCACAAAACATAATAGCAGATAGTATTTTTCCTATTCACCAATCTAAAGCGAGTGAACTAAAACGGAATTTCATCATCAGTTTCTTCAACCGCAACATTGCTGTTTTTTCTTGAAGAATTATCACTATTTTCATAGCCTGAAGGCGCTCCAGCAGAGCTTCCACCAGCTTTATTATCAAGAATTTGCAAA
>SHWK01000037.1 GCA_009693885.1 Rickettsiales bacterium | reverse complement strand
ATCACAGAATATGCTGCCGATGCACTAGGTGAGCTTGTTTATGTAGAATTGCCAAAAGTTGGCAACACTTATGCTAAAGGCGATGCTTTTGCAGTTGTTGAATCTTCTAAATCAGCGAGCGATGTTTATATTGCTGCATCTGGTTCAGTTGTTGAAGTTAATCAAGCACTAACTGCACAACCAGAATTAATCAATAATTCTGCCTATAAAGATGGCTGGATTGCTAAAGTTAAATTAAGCGATGAATCTGAATTAGCTGATGCAATGGATGAGGCTTCTTACAAAAAATATTTGGAAGAAAAATAGATTAGTTTTAATGATTTTAAAAAAGCGGCAAATCAATTAAGATTTGCCGCTTTTTTTATGCAAAAAATTGTGTGGAATATATTTATTCAATAGCTTCGCATGTGCCGTTAGTGATATATGCATCAAGGCCCACCACCGAAATTTGTTTGAAGCGACTATCGCCTAAAATTCTAGTCAAAATGCCGTTAATTCCCTTCACTTTTACATTCACGAATACGCCAGTTTGATTAAGTTCTGCATCATAATATTGGCAAATTTTATTGCGGCATAGCGCAATTGTTTTGTTATTTTTATCAATAACAATTGCCGCATTATCAAGCAATTTTAATTTTGGACATTCGTGCTTTGAGCAAACATACATTGATTGTGGAATACATTTAATTGTTTTCCATTTTTGTGCAGCGATAAAGTAATCATTAGCTTCGCGAAAGATTCTTTCAAAATCAAAAGTTTTTATATCTTCAATATTTTTAGCATCTTTACTATCAATTTTTGTTGATGATTTTTTTGCTTCAGTTTTAGCTACAACTTCTTTTTGATCTGTAGTTTTGGATGCTGCACTTTCTATTTTTTCTTGCGCTACAGCCGTGCTTTTTATAGAATCAGGGCTTGCTTCTAAGGCCATTGAGGTTGTTGCAAAAGAAAGTGTAAATATTGCGGCTAATAATTTAATTTTCATATTTATCGAAGTTGATTCTTTGAATTTCAGGTTAACTAATTAAGCAGAAAAATTTTAAAGCGCAAATTTATTTGCAAACAAAGTTGCATTACCATCAATCAATAAGCTAATTGCTGTAGAGATTTTTTTGTTTATTTCTTCAACAATCACCATTTCATCTTTAGTGAATTTCGATAAAACATAATCGGATACTTCAAATTCTTTGTTTTCAGGCCTTCCAACGCCAAGGCGAATGCGCCAATATTCTTTGCCGATTGTTGTATCAAGTGATCTTAGGCCATTATGTCCCGCAGATCCGCCACCAATTTTTGTTTTTATTCGCCCTAAATCAATATCAATTTCATCATGCAAAACAATAGTATTTTGCAGTGGAATTCTGTAAAATTGCATTGCTTCAAGGGCCGCAATACCTGAGTTGTTCATGTAAGTTTGTGGCTTGAGTGCTATTATTTTTTTGCCAGCAATTTCGCCAACAAAAACTTCGCTGGAAAATTTTTTGCCTAAAGCGCTCAAGCTGTAATATGCAATAATTTGATCAAGCGCCAAAAAGCCAAAATTATGACGGGTTTTAGCATATTCTTTACCGATATTTCCGAGGCCAATTAGCAGGTGCATTATCTGTTGGATTCAATGATATTATGGATGCATAGCCTCATATAGCTAAAATGTTCACTTTACTAATTCTCAACCTAAAAACCACTGATGCAAGTATTTTTTCATATCTTGATTGACTGTTAGAATACAGCATTTACAATGCGCGGCCCTTTATTCATAAGAAAAATATTTAAAATGACAATCAGAAATATAGCAATCATTGCGCACGTAGATCACGGCAAAACAACCTTAATCGATGCGATGTTGCAACAAAGTGGAACTTTTCGCGCCAATCAACAGGTAGAAGTGCGCGTTATGGATAGCAACGCGTTAGAAAAAGAGCGCGGCATCACAATTTTAGCAAAATGTACCTCAATCACTTGGGAAGGCAATAAAATCAACGTTATCGATACTCCTGGCCACGCCGATTTTGGTGGTGAAGTTGAGCGCGTATTATCAATGGCGGATAGCTGTTTATTGTTAGTAGATTCATCTGAAGGCCCAATGCCACAAACTAAGTTTGTGCTTTCAAAAGCTTTGGCTCTAGGTTTGTGCCCAATTGTTATTATCAATAAAGTTGATCGTCAAGATGCGCGTGTTGATGAAGTTTTAAACGAAATTTTCGATCTATTTGTTTCTCTAAATGCTAATGAGCAACAGCTAGATTTTCCTGTGCTTTATGCCGTGGGCCGTGATGGCTGGTGCGTTACCGATCTTGAAAAAGACGAGCGCAAAGATTTAGCGCCATTATTTAATCTTATTTTAAAACATGTTCAACCGCCAAAATTTGATGTAGACGCGCCATTTACAATGCTTGCCACACTTCTTGAATCAAACCCATATTTTGGACGGATGCTTACAGGTCGCATCATGTCTGGCACGGCAAGAAGTTTAATGAATTTCAAAGCTATCAATTTGGATGGCAAATTGGTTGAGCAAGGCCGCCTAACCAAGCTTCACACCTTTAGAGGTGTTGATAAAATTCCTGTTGATGAGGCGGTGGCCGGAGATATCGTTTCAATTGCTGGTCTAGAAAAAGCATCGGTTGCAGATACAATCTGCGATATGTCTATCAATACCCCAATCAAGTCAACGCCTATCAATCCGCCTACAATGGCGATCACAATTGGTGTAAATGACTCTCCTCTTGCTGGTCAAGAAGGAACAAAAGTTACCTCACGCATGATCCGCGATCGTTTATTCGCTGAAGCAGAAAGCAATGTGGCGATCAAAGTCAAAGAATCGGAAGGAAAAGACGCCTATGAAGTCGGTGGTCGCGGAGAATTACAACTCGGTGTTCTAATCGAAAACATGAGAAGAGAAGGCTTTGAGCTTTCAGTATCAAGGCCTCGCGTTCTATTCAAAAAAGGCCCGAATGATTCAATTCTTGAGCCAGTTGAAGAAGTCGTCGTCGATGTTGATGATGCTTATAGCGGTGTTGTGGTCGAAAAACTTTCTTCACGCAAAGGTGAAATGATCGAAATGAAGCCATCTGGTGGCGCTAAAACACGCTTGGTGTTTTATGTTCCTTCACGTGGATTAATTGGTTATCAAAGTGAATTCTTAACCGATACAAAAGGCACGGGGGTTCTAAACCGCCTGTTTCACGCTTACGCTCCTTATAAGGGTGAATATTCTGAACGCAAAAATGGTGCCTTAATTTCTAACGATTCAGGAGAATCAGTTGCCTATGCCTTGTGGAATCTGCAAGATCGCGGCGTGATTTTCATCAAGCCACAGCAAAAAGTTTACATGGGTATGATTATCGGTGAAAACTCTAAAGCAGGTGATCTTGAGGTTAATATTCTGCGCGGCAAACAACTTACCAACATTCGCACCACGGCAGCTGATGAAGCTATCCGCTTGATCCCGCCACGCTTGATGATCCTTGAAGAAATGATCACTTATATTTCTGGCGATGAATTGGTTGAAGTTACGCCTAAATCTTTAAGATTGCGCAAAAAGTTTCTTGATCAAAACGAACGCAAACGCGCAACAAAATCTTCTGCGGCAAAATTTGATTTTGTGCAAGAAGAATAGTTTTGATTTTGAGGGATTCGTTTTAAGGGTCTTGAATAAAATAGTCTGTATTTCAAGGGTTTCTTTGAGAGGTCTTTAATAAAAAAGCCGATTTCAATTTTATATTGAAGTCGGCTTTTTTTATACTATGCGATTTTTTGTCTCAACTAACTTTCTGTAGTATAATTTGGCGATTCAGAAGTGATGGTAATCGAGTGCGGATGGCTCTCACGCAAACCAGAATTAGTGATGCGAACAAAGCTACAATTTTTGCGCATTGCCTCAATTGTGGCGTTGCCAGTATAGCCCATTGCAGATTTTAGCCCACCAACCAATTGATGAAGAACATCAGCGGCTGCGCCTTTGTAAGGAACGCGGCCTTCAACACCTTCAGGAACCAGCTTCATTTTATCTTCAACATCGGCTTGAAAATAGCGATCAGCAGAGCCGCGAGCCATTGCGCCAAGAGATCCCATGCCGCGATAGACTTTATATGAGCGACCTTTAAATAGAACGATTTCTCCGGGGGTTTCTTCGGCGCCAGCAAGCAAGCCACCAAGCATAACGCAAGAGGCGCCTGATGCAATGGCTTTGGCCAAATCGCCAGAAAAACGAATTCCACCATCAGAAATAACTGGAATTTTCACTGAATTGCAATATTCGACAACATCCATAATCGCCGAGAGCTGAGGAACGCCAACGCCTGCCACGATTCTTGTGGTGCAAATAGAGCCGGGGCCAATACCAACCTTAACCGCATCTGCGCCAGCTTCTACCAAGGCTTTAGCTGCTTCTTTGGTGGCGATATTGCCAGCGATAATTTCTTGTTTTGGATACATTTTTTTGATTTGGCGAACGGTTTCTATCACGCCAGCAGAGTGCCCGTGAGCGGTATCGACCACTAAAATATCAACCCCTGCTTCAATCAAAGCCTCAGCGCGTTTAATGCCATCTTTGCCTACCGAAGTAGCGGCAGCAACGCGTAAGCGCCCATCCTTATCTTTAACGGCGTGAGGAAATTGTTTAGTTTTTTCGATATCTTTACCTGTTATCAGGCCAACGCAGTTGCCGCTTGCATCAACTAAAATAATGCGTTCAATTTTGTTTTTGTGCAAAAGATCACGAGCTTCAAGCTTACTCACGCCTTGATTGGTGGTGATAAGGTTATCTTTGGTCATTAGATGTTTAACCAGCTGTTTTTTATCGGTAGCAAAGCGCACATCACGATTGGTGAGGATTCCCACGAGTTTTTTGCTGCCAGTTTTAACAACAGGAATTCCAGAAATGCCATATTCTTCCATCAATTTTAATGCATCACCGAGAGTTTCATCGGGCGTGATGGTAACTGGGTTGGTAACCACGCCAGCCTCAAATTTTTTGACGCGACGAACTTCATCAGCTTGATCTTTGATCGATAAATTTTTGTGAATGCAGCCAATACCACCAGACTGCGCCATTGCTATTGCCAAGCGAGATTCAGTGACAGTATCCATCGCTGCCGAAATAATGGGAATATTGAGCTCGATATTTTTTGTGATTCTAGTTTTTGTATCAGCTTCAGTGGGTAAAACTTCTGAGAAAGCAGGCTTCAATAGAACATCATCAAAAGTGAATGAGTATGAAAGTTCTGTGATATTTTTGTTGCGATTTTTTGTCATACCTAATATTAAAGATTAGAGTTGAGCGATATATTCTGAAGCACTAAACTTCTAAAATCAATTTAAACTTTGCTTATGTTATCAAAAATCGAAGAACTCTGTCAAAAAAATAGCGTAAAACTCACTGAAAATCGTCGAATAATTGCGCAAATAATTAACGCATCAAAAGATCATCTTGATGTCGAAGAAGTATTGCGCCAAGCTAATAAAATCAACTCTCGCATTGGTATAGCCACAGTTTATCGAACGTTAAAATTATTAGAAGAATCAGGTGTAATTGCTAAGCATGAATTTGGCAATAGCAATAAAGCGCATTATGAAATGGTGGAAGAGGGCGAGCATCATGATCATTTAATTGATGTTTCAAGCGGCAAGGTATATGAATTTTTCAATATCGAGCTCGAAAATTTGAAGGATAAAATTGCTAAAGATATGGGCTATGAGCTTGTCGGGCACAGGTTAGAGCTTTATTGTAAGCCTTTAAAAAAATAAAAATTATGTCAGTGGTTTTGCAGCAAATAATCAATCCGCAGCTTAAATTTGAAGGCTTGGACGAAAGTGAAAAATTTGCCCGATTTTTTGCCGATCTTTATCGTATTGATATTTTTAAAGATGGACTTGATTTAATTTTAACTAAAATCCAAGAAAAAGATTTGCACTTTGAAGTTAAGATTATCAAGGGTTGGGATACTAATGTTGGTTGTTATTTAACCGAACAAAGCAAAGTTTTTAATGCTATTTTGGGAAGGTTTTCTCCTCAAATTAAAAAAACCATTATCTTAAAAAGTTTTTCTCATAATGTGCTGGCGCATGAGATGGCGCACGCTCTTGAGTTTGAAAGTGGAATCGATTTGGGTGTAGAATTTAATAAATGTTTAAGTGTAGATCTAAATATTTTAAGTATTATTGATGAATTAAATGATAAATATGGTGATAAAAAAAAATCAGGATATGTTGCGCAGCACGCGTCACTCAATATTCGTCAGGCTTCACTAAAAACCCTTAATGCACAAATTAAGCGTTTAATGTTTGATGCTTTAAAAGCATATCCACCACAACAATATCTTTCTGAATTATTCGCGCGTTATTTTGAATTATTATCAATAACTCGTGATGTTCATGGTTCAGGAGACTTCACCAGCGCTGAAGTCATGGACTTTTTTGTTAACACCACTAATTTTATTACCAAAATTTTTAATCCAAAAATTAGAAATAAAATTGATCCAAAAATTGTACAAAAAACCGATGCAATTGCTGCTCAAGTTCGACTAGAAAAGCCGGAAAAAAAATTTCAAGATAGCGCAGATTCTTTCTATAAGCAGCAAGGTGAGGGCGGCAAAAAATCTTGGTCAAAAAATGTAAAGTCAAATGCGCAGTGGCAGGTGGGGTGGCAAAAATATCAAGAGCTTGAGGATAAGAAAAAATAGATCAAGAAGCCTTAAATCAAGGCTGTACAGTATATTCAGAGGGTAAATCAATATGAGTAATGTATTTTTCTATCCCAAGAATAGACAATCAATAATTAGTCAGTATAATACGCGCCGTCAACTAAATGGCTTTTGCCGCTAGAGGGCTAAATTCTTGATTTTTTAAGAATTTAAATTTAATCCTGTTCAAAACTGAAAACAAAAATAAGTCATAATTTTGTTGTTTAAACTTAAAATAAATAATGAAATTTCTCCTATTACTTGTGGCAATACAAATTTGTGTTGTGAGCTACTCTACCAATGTTTTTGCGGCAACCGCCAAAGAACAAGAACTCACCGCACGATTAAAACAGCTTGAGGCAAAAGTTGAAAAACTTGCCGAAGCAAAGCCCCAAACACCTCTCGATCCCAACAATGCTAAAAACCAAATCACTACCTTGCTAGAAAATGCTAAAATCAACGGCTTTATGCAAGTTGAAGGCAAGTGGTTCAATGAAAAAAACACTACTGATACTAAAAAAGATGGCGCCGATATCAGAAGATTGCGGCTATCTATTACGGGAAATGTCACTAAAGATATAACATATCGTTTTCAAAATGATTTTGCTGCGGGATTAATAACCGACGCATTTTTTGCCTATCAAGGGGTAAAAAATATGGAGTTTAAAATCGGTAATTTCAAGCCTTCATTTTCTCTAGAAAAAATTACCAGCGTTGCCAATGTTACTTTTATTGAGCGCTCGATCATTACAGCTTCTACACCTTCGCGGTTGGTTGGTGCACAAGTTGCAAGATTCGGCACTGATTGGCAGGCGGCTTTTGGAGTTTTTGGTGATGCGATTCAGGCGAATACTGCCACGCAAACCAGAAATGATGATAGCACTTATTCGGTTTCAAGTAGATTTAGTTATGCGCCAATTAATAACGCGGATGCCTTGTTGCATTTAGGTTTATCGGGTAGCTATTTTGGTAAAAATCGCAATACCAGAGTAGGAGCCACAGGAAATGTTACGGCCGATTCAATTGATCACGAAAGTTATCTCGATTTTGAAATAGCTGGAAAAATAAAATCAGTTTATTTGCAAAGTGAATATATAATTAATCGAGTTAACCATGATAATAATGCGCAAGGTACCGGAGTGGTTTCTACTACGGGCACCAAAACCAATTTCGATGGTTTTTATGTGCAAGCCTCATGGTTTTTAACTGGCGACCAAAAAGAATACCGCGTTAAAACGGGTGATTTTTCAACGGTAAAAGTTAAGAATCCATTTGATAGGGGTGGAATAGGCGCGTGGGAATTAGCCGCACGCTTCTCTAGTCTTGACAAAAATGATAGTTATCGTGGCACCAATGTTACGCTTGGCAAAACTCAAGAGGTTACTGCGGCAATTAATTGGTATTTAAATGAAAATACGTGCTTGATGCTTAACTATCAAAGATCTACTACTGATGTTAGGCAAGGTTTCGATCAGCGGTTTAATGCACTTTCTTTGAGGGCGCAAGTATCTTTTTAATTGAATAAATTATGTTAACTGCTTTTGTAAGAGTTGCTAGAGCGGTGGCGGCAAGGGCTCCTGCCGTCGCCATAGCAGCTAGGGGATTTCGCGTCGCGACAAAATATCGTGGCATGGATTTTTCTCTAGCTACCGAAGAGAATTACAAGTTGGGTCTGTCGAATAATTCAGAGGATAATATTAGTGCTGCTTGTGTTGCTGTGAGTGGCCAGAAGCTAAAAGATTTCCTTTCACAAAAAATGTCAGAATCAGATAAGACTATAGTTGATATTGTTTGCGATGACAATGGTTCAAACAGGCATTTGGTGGCTCAAAAAATTATTGA
>SHWK01000036.1 GCA_009693885.1 Rickettsiales bacterium | reverse complement strand
CAATCCTTATCAAAAATGGAGCGATATTAGCCCTAGCCTTCCAGCTAAAGCAATCAGAGTTTACGGCCCACCTTCAACATCAGGAACCCGCGATGCTTTTGTTGAGTTAGCGATGGAAAAAGCCTGCACTAGCCTTGCTGAATTCACTGCGGCCTATCCCGATAAAGATGCTCGCAAAAAACAATGCCACTTAATACGCTCAGACGGCAAGTTTATTGAAGCCGGCGAAAATGATAATCTAATCGTGCAAAAATTGAAAAATGATAAAGACGCGATTGGAATTTTTGGTTTTAGCTTTTTGGGTGAAAATAAAAACTCAATTCAAGGCTTAAATATTGATTTAACCGAGCCATCTTTTGCCAATATTCTTAGCGGAAAATATGGCATGTCACGCCCGTTATTCATTTATTACAAAGCAGATCACCTTGATTTAGTGCCAGGAATGAAGCAATTCATTCGTGAAATCGTTGCAAAAGACGCTCTTGGAACTAGTGGCTATTTGGCCAAAAAAGGACTTATCCCTTTATCTGATTCTGAATTGAAAAAGATAAAGGATGAAACGCTAAAAAGTCTTTAAAAACCTTTTAGTGTATTTGTCGGAAAGTCGTCACTTGATTAGCTTCACAGCCAATCGGGTGATAAATTCCTTATTGCACGATATTTGTTTTTAACAGATATTATAACCTTCAAAGAAAACTATTTTATGGTATTTATTCCATTAGTTATATTAGTTCTGTCTGCGATGGTTTTAACTGTTACATAGCGATAAGGGATGAAGTCACTTTCGAAGTGACAACTTCTCAGATCTGGCCCAGTTATTCTTAGGAATGACTGGGTTTTTTGTTGCATATAACGGGGGAGTAGTTTATTACATTAGGTACGAAATATCGCGCAGGAACTTATTTGACGCGGCGTCGAAGCATTAAACTCCAAAATATAATTAAAAAATGGAAGAAAAATTCATCAAAGTTGTTGGTGCTAAAGAACATAATTTAAAAAATGTCAGCATTGAAATTCCTAAAAATAAGCTGGTTGTTGTTACTGGTTTGAGCGGCTCAGGCAAGTCTTCCCTGGTGTTTGATACAATTTATGCCGAAGGTCAAAGACGCTTCATTGAAAGCCTTTCATCTTATGCGCGCCAGTTTCTTGATGTGCAAGATAAGCCTGATATTGAATCAATCAGTGGCCTATCACCTGCGATTGCGATTGATCAGCGCACTACCTCAAACAATCCACGCTCTACTGTAGGAACGGTCACCGAGATTTACGATTATATGCGACTTTTATTCTCGCGCGTGGGAGTGCCCTATTCTCCTGCTACAGGAGAGGCAATTACCATTCAATCGGCCTCACAAATGGTCGATCGCATCCTTGATTTGCCTATCGGCACCAAAATTTATTTGTTAGCGCCAATTGTGCGTGGGCAAAAAGGTGAGTTTCGCAAAGAGATGATGGGTGCTAGAAAACAAGGCTTTCAACGCATTAAAGTTAACGGAAAAATTCACGATCTTAGCGCAATTTTACCGCAACTTGATAAAAATAAAAAACACGATATCGAAGTTGTGGTTGATAGAATTGTCGTTGCTAATGATCTTGGCAACAGGCTTGCTGACTCAGTTGAAACCGCGGTTAAACTTTCTGAAGGCTTACTTTTTATCGAGATTGTTGAGCTTCCAGAAGGAAGTGCTGTGGCCGCAAAAAAACCTGCTGGCAAAACTACCGCCAAAAGCACTGCCAAAGATTTATCAAAAAATGTGCAAAAAGGTGAGGTTTTAATTTTTAGCGAAAAATTTTCTTGCCCAGTTTCTGGATTTACAATTCCTGAAATTGAACCACGCCTCTTCTCTTTTAACTCACCATTTGGTGCTTGCAAATCTTGCGATGGATTAGGAACCGAAGTTTATTTTCGCGAAGATTTAGTGATTGAAGATGAAAATCTTTCACTGCGCCAAGGCGCTATTTCGCTATGGCAAGGCATGTCGGCAAAATTTTATCAGCAAATTATTCAGGCTTTATCGCAAAAATATGATTTTAGTCTTGATGTTCCATTTAAAAAACTTTCGCAAGATGTGAAAGATAAAATTTTCTATGGAACCAAAGATGAAGAAATTGAAATTCGTTATGAAGATGGACTCAAGTCTTTCAAGGTTAAAAAGCCATTTGAAGGAATCATAAATAATCTCAAGAAAAAATTTGCTGATAGCGAAAGTGAATCTCTGCGCGATGAATTATCAAAATATCAGAGTTTAAAAACTTGCGAATGCTGTCATGGCTTCCGTTTGAACGAACAAGCGCTTTCAGTTAAAATAGCTGGGCTCAATATCGGCGAGGTTTGCCGAATGTCTATCGCCAATTCTTGCGATTGGTTTGAAAATCTCGATAATAAATTAACCAAAACGCAACAACAAATTGCAGAGCGCATTTTGAAAGAATTGCGTCGTCGTTTGGGCTTTTTAAAAAATGTTGGATTAGAATATTTAACAATTAACAGACAAGCGGGAACGCTCTCTGGCGGTGAAGCGCAGCGTATTCGTTTAGCTTCGCAAATTGGCTCTGGTCTTTCTGGTGTTTTATATGTGCTGGATGAGCCCTCTATTGGCCTACATCAATCTGATAATAATAAATTAATCACCACACTAAAAGATCTGCGCGACCTAGGAAACTCCGTGATTGTGGTTGAGCATGATGAGGAAATGATGCTCGCTTCTGATTATCTAATTGATATCGGCCCTGGCGCTGGTATTCATGGCGGACACATTATCGCAGAAGGCTTGCCACATGAAGTTATTGCCAATCCAAAAAGCATTACTGGCCAATATTTAAGCGGCAAAAAGCAAATTGAGATTCCTAAAAAACGCCGCAAAATTGATTGGAAAAAATCAATCACACTAAAAAATGCTACGACTAACAACTTAAAAAATGTTACGCTAAACCTGCCATTAAAGGTGTTTGCAGCCGTTTCAGGAATTTCTGGTGGCGGAAAATCTAGCTTGATTATTCATACGCTTTACAAAGCTTTGGATCGCATTTTAAACAAGGCTAAAGTTATTCCGGGGCCACATGATGGCATCGAAGGTTTTCATCACATTGATAAAATTATTGAGATTGATCAATCGCCAATCGGCAGAACACCTCGCTCTAACCCCTGCACTTATATTGGCGCTTTCACTTTTATTCGCGAACTTTACACCGCACTTCCAGAATCACGCACGCGCGGCTATAAGGTGGGACGCTTCTCCTTCAACGTTAAAGGTGGTCGCTGTGAAACTTGTCAAGGCGATGGCATGATCAAAATCGAGATGCATTTTTTGCCCGATGTTTATGTGCGCTGCGATTCTTGTCACGGCAAACGCTACAACCGCGAGACTTTAGAAGTAAAATACAAAGGCAAATCAATTTCGGATATTCTTGAAATGAACGCCGATGAAGCTGCAGAATTTTTCTCAAGCATCTCGCACATTTATGAAAAATTCGAAGCTTTATGCAATGTCGGTCTAGGCTATATCAAGATCGGACAAAGTGCTACAACCCTTTCTGGTGGTGAAGCGCAGCGCATTAAACTTGCCAAAGAACTAAGTCGCAAAGCAACGGGAGACACATTATATATCCTCGATGAACCCACAACTGGCCTGCATTTTGAGGATATCAATAAATTGCTCAAAGTTCTTCATAAATTAGTTGATGCCGGAAATTCAATTTTAACCATCGAGCACAATCTTGATGTTTTAAAAACCGCCGATTGGGTAATTGATGTTGGACCATGTGGCGGCGAAAAAGGCGGCTATATCGTGGCAGAAGGCACGCCAGAAGAAGTTGCTAAAAATAAAAAATCAGTCACGGGAGAATATTTAGCAAAAATTTTGGATAAAAAATAGAGTAAAATTTTTTTGATAAAGTCTGCTGCATTTACTAAAATAGAGCTAGTTATAATTTTAATACAAAAAATATTATGCTATCAAAATCGCTGCCGGAATCGCTGTTGATATGCGCCATTCTGACTCAAAAAACAATGTTTGATTTATTGCCAGATAATTTTTCTGAATCAAGAATCGTCGAAGCAATGCGTTATAGCGCACTTTCTGAAGGCAAAAAAATTCGACCCTTTCTATTGCTAATTTGCGCTGAATTATTTGGCACACCAGCGATCTCAGTGCTTAACGCCGCTGCCGCAATCGAATTCATCCATGTTTATTCATTAATTCATGATGATTTACCCGCAATGGATAATGATGATTTGCGTCGCGGACAACTAACTTGCCACAAAAGATTTAACGAGGCCACGGCAATTCTAGCTGGAGACGCCCTACTCACTTATGCTTTTGAAATTTTATCCGATTCTGCAACTCACAAAGATCCAATGATTCGTTGTGAGTTGATAAAAATTCTTTCTCGCGCTGCAGGCTTTCATGGTATGGTTGGTGGGCAAATGATGGATTTAGAAAATCTGAATAATAAAATCTCTAAAGAGCAAATGGCAAATTTGCATCGCCTAAAAACTGGAGAATTGTTCATGGCATCTTGTGAAATGGGCGCAGTTTTAGGCCATGCAACAGTGGAGGAAAAGCAAGCCTTGCGCTATTATGCTCACGATATCGGCCTCGCATTTCAAATTCGCGACGATATCCTTGATCACAAAGGAATCTATTTTGGCAAAGTTGAAATTGACGAAATTCATCAGAAAAGAATCAAAGAAAACACCAGTATCGTTGATATTGTTGGCCTAGAAAGCGCTAAACAACAGCTAAGCATGCTTAAAGAACAGGCAATTAGCCATTTAAAGATTTTTGGCGATAAAGCTAAAGTTTTGCAAGAATTGGCAGAATTTATAGTGGCACGAGAAAAATAATCGATGAATAAATCGCGAGAATTGCCATTTTGCACAGCAATTTTCGCACATATTTATTTAGCTGCAGAATCTTTTTTGTTATGAGGATTTTCATGATGCTTCCCAGCATGACGCCCTCCAAAATCTTCACCAGTGATTTTTTTCATTTCTTCACGATGTCTTTTCATCTCAGTTTTAGCCGCTTTTTGTTTTTCTGGCGGAAGAGCTTTGAATTTTTCTTTTCTTTCTGCCATGTGCTGCTTTCGCTCTGGCGACATTTTTTCTACCCTTTCTTCTCTTTGCGCTTTGCGCGAGGCTTTATTATCAGATTGAGTATTATCTTGCGCATAAGCGGCTGTAGAGCAAATTGCCATCATTACCACGGTTGTAATAAATTTTCTCATATTAACTTAAATTAGGTTTTTATTGTATTTTTACCATTTTCTCTCGAACTTTTTTCTCAAGATAATCGCCACTAAATTAAAGGCGATCAAAATCGCTAACAAAACTAAAATCGCCGCCGCAGTTTTTTCAGCAAAACCAATTTCTGGGCTATCTGACCATAGATAAATTTGCACCGGCAACACTGTTGCGGGTTCAGAAAAACTTTGTGGCACATCAGCAATAAAAGCAACCATACCAATCATCAATAGTGGTGCGGTTTCACCAAGAGCGCGAGACATTGCGAGGATTGTTCCTGTCATGATTCCCGGAACCGAGAGCGGAAAAAGATGATGCAAAATAACCTGCATTTTAGAAGCGCCCAGCGCCATCGCAGCATCACGAATTGATTGCGGAATAGCACGGATTGTATTGCGTGTAGCAATAATAATAACCGGCAAAACCAGCATAAACAGAGTCATCCCACCAACCAAAGACGAAGAGCGCGGCAAATGAAAAAATTGCAGATAGATCGTGAGGCCAAGCAAGCCATAGATGATTGATGGAATCGCCGCTAAATTATTAATACTAATTTCAATTAAATCAGTGAGGCGATTTTTTTTGGCGAATTCTTCAAGATAAAACGCGCACATCACGCCAATTGGAAAGGCAAAAAGCAAAAATATTGCAGTGGTAAGTAAAGATCCGATCAAACTAGCCGCAATGCCAGCAGATTCTGGCTCACGAGAATCTGCCAATTGCAAAAAATGCCAGTTAAAAATTGATTTTATCTCACCATTTTGTAGAAAATTATCTAACAACGCAATTTCATCCGCATCGAAAGAATCAGCGATTTTATATTTATAATATACATCAACTTTAGACGAAGTTCCAAACTGTAAACTTGCTTTAGAGCCAATTAAATCAGGCCTTTGTTCAATTTGATTTTTTAAAGAAAAATCAGCCATTGAACTAACAATTGCATATAAATTATTTAATTTTTCAGCATCAGTTATTGTAGAAAATTTTTCACGAATTGCTTGTTTGATTAAATTTGAATAGCCTATTTGATCAATTAAATCAACGCTTGCCATCTCATCATATTGTTTTTCTAACTCAGAATTTTTGATGATTGATTCTTTGGATAAATCAACTGTTAAAGTGATTTCATGATTGATAAAAGCCTTGTGACCCTTATCAAAAATCATCGCAAAAAACACCACCAAAAAAATCATCGCAAAAGCAATAGATATAGCACCACAAACCTTAAATATTACTTCGTGACGGTAACGCTTTTTTAAACTTTTTTTGATTAAATCTTGCATATAATATTTTGGTTCCTCTTGGGGAGCGGCTTGTGTTCGTGTAAAAATAATTTAAGTTTGTCGCGCATAACGCTTCATAACCACCAAAGCAATTGCGTTAAAAATTAACGTAATCACAAATAAAACCAGCGCCAAAGCAAAGGCCGCAAGGGTTTTAGGGCTATCAAATTCTTGATCACCAACCAATAAAGTAACTATTTGCGCCGTTGCAGTAGTAACAGAATCAAGCGGGTTGAAAGTCATCTTTGCCACCAAGCCTGCCGCCATTGTAACGATCATGGTTTCTCCGATTGCGCGCGAAACAGCAAGAATCACCGCACCAATAATGCTGGGCATTGCAGAATGCAATACAACTTTGCGAACCATCTCCGATTTAGTGCTGCCAAGGGCCAAGGCACCATCTTTTAAATATTCTGGCACGGTATTTAACGCATCATCAGTTAAAGAAAGTACAAAAGGAATAATCATAATACCCATCACAAAACCGGCTGCCAGAGCACTTTCAGAGGCAATATCCACACCAATTGCAGCAAAAATATCTTTAAAAAATGGCGCCACCGAAACCACTGCAAAATAACCATAAACAACAGTTGGCACGCCCGCAAGAATCTCGAGAGTAGGCTTGCAATAATCACGCACTTTTGGCTTAGCATAAAACACCAGATAAATCGCCGCCATAATACCAATTGGCACCGCAATTGAAATTGCAATTAAAGTGATAAGAAGAGTGCCCAGCAACACTGGAACCATGCCAAAATAGCTTTGCGAAACTGATTGCTCAGAATGTATCGCCATTTGCGGATTCCATTTTAATCCAAACAAAAAATCGAAAATATTGACTTGCTCAAAAAAGCGCAACGCCTCAAATAAAATTGAGACAGTAATGGCAATAGTTATGAGAATTCCAACACCTGCTGTAGTAGACATAACAAGCCTTCCCGCTGATTCAATATGGTTTTTAGCGTTGAATCCTTTGCGATAAAAATACTTAATTAAGCAAAAATCAAGCAACAAAAATGCTGCGAGCAGAAAATATTTTACAACATCATCAAAGGGGGAAAGAATAATAATTGTCGAAAAAACCACCGACCATAACACAAAGCAATAAACATAATGCGCAGCCAATGAACTAAAGCGCAGAGAGCTATCTTGACGCGCACGCAAATTTTTAATCTTGCGATTAATATTAATCGACAGCAATATTATAAATGTAGAAGCGAGCAGCAATAGCCACATTTGTTAGTTAGTTATTTTATTATTATCGTCTAAATATTATAAATTATTAAGGATTTTAAATCAACCATGAGAAAAACTAGATTATTTATTGCCACTAATCCTTTATATATAAGCCTTGCGGTCAAAATTGAAGATGGAGATTTTGAATATCTCACCAAAGTAATGCGCAAAAAAATTGGCGATGAACTTTTTGTGTTTAATGGCACCGATGGCGAATTTTGTGCAGCAATTTCTGCAATTGAGAAGCGCAACTTAACTATTGTAATCAAAGAAAAAATTGCTGAACAAATGTCTGCAAGCCAAATCACGCTTGCTTTTGCGCCAGTTAAAAATGTGCGGATAGATTTTGTTGCCACCAAAGCCACCGAAATGGGTGTTGGCAAATTTGCGCCAATTATTACCAATCATTCTGTGGTTGATAAAATTAACGAAGAGCGCTTTGCCGCCAATATTAAAGAGGCTTGCGAGCAATGTGAAAGAAACGATATGCCGCAGATTTTGCCAATAAAAAAACTGGAGAAATTTTTGCAAGAAATGGGCGAGTGGGAAAGTGGAGAAGTGGGAGAAAAAGAAAATAGCTTAAAAAACCCTAACTCAGCAGTGCATGAAAATAATTCAGAAAAAATTATAATTCTCTGCGATGAATCAGGCAAAGGCGTCAAAGCCTCTACACTTTTGCCAAAAATTTTTGCTAATAAAAATCCAACGCAAGAAATTATTATTTTAATTGGCCCTGAAGGTGGATTTTCTAAGGAAGAATTTGCAATGATGGGTAAGATAAAAAATCTGCATTCGATGAGTTTGGGAGAAAGAATTTTGCGCTCAGATACCGCAAT
>SHWK01000035.1 GCA_009693885.1 Rickettsiales bacterium | reverse complement strand
TAAATCAACCCAACCTTACGCATCTGAGCTGCAATCCTATCCTTAGAAGCTTGGCTGGCCTCAACCAACGGCAAGCGATTTTCAGCAGAACACAATCCCATCAAGCTCGCAGCATATTTAACGGGAATTGGATTAGTCTCGCAAAACATTGCCTCATGCAGATCGGTAAGCAAATCTTGTAATTGCAGCGCTTTTTTATAATCACCCTTAGCGCAGGCATCTTGCAAATCTTTGCATAATCTTGGTGCAATATTTGAGCTAACAGAGATTACGCCATTGCCACCCATGGCGTTGAAGCCTACAGCCGTACCATCTTCACCCGATAAATAAGAAAATGGTTTGTTAATCAACAAGCGCAGCGTAGCAACGCGCAGTAGGTCTCCCGTGGCATCTTTGATTCCAACGATATTTTCAAAATCAGCCGCCATGCGCGCGATATTTGCATCTGAAATATTAACAACAGAACGCCCCGGAACATTATAAACAATGATCGGAAGACCACATTTATCGATAGCTTTATAATGTTGATAAAGACCTTCTGGATTTGGCTTGTTATAATAAGGAGCAACGACCAAGCAGCCATCAGCACCAACTTTTTTGGCGTGGATGGTCATCATTACTGCTTCATCTGTGGCGTTAGAGCCAGTGCCAGCAACGATTTGAATGCGCTTTTTGGCAACTTTAACGCAAATTTCAATAACGCGGTTATGTTCTTCATGAGATAGAGTAGGAGATTCTCCAGTAGTGCCGCAGGGCACGATGCCATCTACTCCGCCAGCAATTTGAAACTCAACTAATTTTTCGAGCGCCGCTTCATCAATTGCACCATTTTTGAAGGGGGTAACGATCGCTGTGAATAATCCTGTAAACATGTTCTTGATTTTGTATTGGTTAAAAATTAATTTAATATATGATAAAAATTTTAATTTATTAATCAATAATGCACTTTCTATCTTCTCAGGCAGAGCTTGTTTCGGCACAATATTTACCAATCTTATTGTTTGTTGTTATCGCCTTAGGCCTTTCAATTGCTATTACCATTGTGCCATTCATCGTTGCTAAAAGGCGCCCAGATTCTGAAAAAATCTCTCCTTATGAATGCGGTTTTGAAGGCGAGGGCCCTGTGCGCAACGAGTTTGATGTGCAATTTTATTTGGTGGCAATTCTATTTATTATTTTTGATTTAGAGGTGGCGTTTTTGTTTCCGTGGGCTGTGTCTCTAAGGCATATTGGTGCTGCTGGTTTTTGGTCAATGATGATTTTTCTTACTTTACTTACCATCGGTTTTATCTATGAATGGAAGCGTGGCGCACTTGAATGGAGATAAATTTTAATTTTTTAATCGAATAATATGTATGTTTCTTTAAGTCCGCTTAGTCAAGATACGGTTTTAAACCAAGTCACTGATGAAATAAACGATCGTGGCTTTGTAGTGGCAAAGCTGGATAACCTTGTTAATTGGGCCCGTACCGGCTCTTTATGGCCTATGACATTTGGTCTTGCTTGTTGCGCTGTTGAGATGATGCAAGTGGCGGCAAGTCGCTATGATCTTGATCGCTTCGGAGTTATTTTTCGTCCATCACCGCGCCAATCTGATGTTATGATTGTTGCAGGAACCCTCACCAACAAGATGGCACCTGCTTTGCGCAAGGTTTATGATCAAATGGCAGAGCCGCGTTATGTTATTTCGATGGGCTCTTGCGCTAATGGTGGCGGATATTACCACTATTCTTATTCTGTGGTGCGTGGTTGTGATCGCATTGTTCCAGTAGATATTTATGTTCCAGGATGTCCGCCTACAGCGGAAGCATTGCTTTACGGAGTTCTAATGTTGCAAAAAAGAATTAGAAGAACTGGCGGTTTGTTTAGAAGATAAAATTAAATTTTTTAGAAAATGTTTCAAGATTTAGAAAAACAATCGCAATATATTGCAGAAAATTTTGCTGATGCAAAGGCCATGAGCCCAATCAAGCACGATAATCTCATCATTTATGTTGCAGCAGAAAAACTTGTCGAGTTTTTAACATTTCTTCGTGATGATCAAAAATTATCATTCAAAATTTTGCTGGATGTTTTTGGCGCTGATCTTCTTGGCATTAGAGCGCCAAGGTTTGAAGTGATTTATAATTTGCTGAGCTTAAAATTAAATAACAGAATAACTGTTAAAGTTGCTTTGCATGAAGCTGAAGAAGTGCCTACTGTATCAAGTGTTTTCAGAACTGCTAATTGGTTTGAGAGAGAGGCTTTTGATATGTATGGCATTAAATTCACTAATCATCCTGATCTGCGTCGCATCCTTACTGATTATGGTTTTGAAGGTCATCCATTACGCAAAGATTTTCCATTAACAGGATACAAAGAAGTTCGTTATGACGAAGTATCAAAATCAGTTATTTATGAGCCAGTAAAAATGATGCAAGAATTTCGTGAATTTGATTTTGAAATGCCATGGGAAGGCACGCAATATGTCATTCCAGAAAATAATAAAAAATAATTTATGAGCACAGAAATATTACATAAAATTGATGCCTCTTTTCGAGCTTGCTTAAAAGGACAAGAAGATATTAAGGTCGTGATTCGCTGGTGGGGCCTACTTGCCTACGCATTTTTTTATTTGGTTGTAGATACCATTATTTTAAAAGTTGATTCTAAATTTCTTGATTTATTACTCTCTTGGGTTGGGATGATTTATTTTATTTGGCACATTTATGTTCTAATAAAATGCAAACCAAAAAAGTTGCAATTAACTAAAGAAGAACAAAAAAA
Source organism: Rickettsiales bacterium (assembly GCA_009693885.1). Taxonomy (GTDB): domain Bacteria; phylum Pseudomonadota; class Alphaproteobacteria; order Rickettsiales; family UBA1997; genus CAMCFD01. The sequence continues at coordinate 6,021 of SHWK01000035.1, read as the reverse complement.
GATCCACGATGAGAAGTGGAAGAACGCTCCGCGCTCATTTATGAGAAAATTACTTTTGCAAGAATCTATCTCAAAATGGAATCCTGTCTTAATGTGTATCGCTACCGATCTATTATTTTTCACTAATTTTGTGGGTTATATTATTCATTAAATTGTGCGCCTTATCATTCATTAAATAAGTTGTCCGATGTCAGTCATGCGATCAGCCTTTATAGTTTCTTTTTTTATTTCCATATCTCGTATTGTCGGATTTGTTCGAGATATTTTAATTGCACAATTCGTTGGCGTTAGCATGATGTCTGATGCTTTTTTTGCAGCATTTCGTCTGCCAAATTTTTTTCGTCGTGTGTTTGGAGAGGGTGCGATGAACTCAGCATTTGTGCCTATCTTTGTTGATAAATTGCATGATAAAAATAGCGATATGGATGAAAAACATTTTGTGCAGAATGTTTTTTCAATATTGCTTTATTCGCTATTAATTTTTACTTTATTATTTCAAATTTTCATGCCATTTTTGATGAAAATTCTCTTTCCTGGATTTGCCAGTGATCCAGAAAAATTTACCCTTCTTGTTAATTTATCGCGCATCACAATTTCTTATCTAATCTTTATTTCTCTAGTTGCTTTATGTTCCGGAATATTAAATTCGCTTGGCAAATTTGCTGTTCCGGCCTCATCACCAATAATTCTTAATGTTACTTTAATCGCCTCATTATTTATTTTTGGATCATTGGCCCCAAACTATGCCTACGCTCTTTCTTGGGGTGTTTTTATTGCAGGGATTTTGCAGTTTTTATGGCTGATTACTTTTACTATTAAAGAGAGAATGTTACTTTATCCAAAAGCATTTTCGCTAAAATTATTTCGCAATTCTGATGTTAAAAAATTCTTCAAAAAATTATTGCCCGGTGTAATCGGTGCTAATGTTTTGCAAATTAATTTATTGGTCGATTCAATTTTTGCTAGCATGATTACGGGAGCAATTTCTTATTTATATTATGCTGATCGCATTAACCAGTTGCCATTGGCGATGATTGGCATTGCAATAGGAATAGCGCTGCTTCCAGCGATGTCGCGAAAAATTAAAGATAAAGAAATTGACGGCGCAATTAAGTTGCAAAATCTGGCGTTAGAGGTTGGTTTGATCATGGTTATTCCTGCGACTCTTGCGCTTACATGTCTTGCATATCCTATTATTGTTGCACTTTTTGAGCGCGGAAAATTCACCCATGAAGAAAGTTTTTTTGTCGCGCGAGCTTTGCAATTTTATTCTTATGGATTACCAGCTTATGTTTTGGTAAAGGTTATGGAACCAGCATTCTTCTCGCGCGGCGATACTCGCACACCAATGATGATTGCAATAATTTGTTTGTTTAGTAATGCAATTTTAAATGCAGTTTTTTTCTTTCAAGGATATGGGTATGTGGGAATAATTCTTGCTTCAATTATTTCTTCTTACTTAAATTTAACGCTTTTAGTTACGAAATTATTAAACAAACAACATTTTTATTTTGAAAAAAATTTCTTATCTAAATTGTTGAAAATCATTGTGCCAGCTATTTTGATGGCGGGTGCTTTGTTATTGATGAAAGATTTTTTTGCAGTAAGCGAAGCTGTGAATCGTATTATTGAGTTAATTATAATGATCGTTATTGGATTGATAACTTATTTTGTTGCGGCCTATTTTTCGGGTAGTTTGAATATTTTATTAAGCAGTGGATTGTTTCGCAGAAGAAAGAAATCATAAAAATTATCCGATGAAAAATAATAATGAAAAAAACTTGCGATGTCGCTTCTTTCCTAGTTGTGGAGGCTGTTCATATCTTGACATTTCTAACGACGAATATCGAAAAATAAAAACTGATAGTCTTAAAAAAGATTTGGCAGAAATTCTTGTTGATATAAAAAATCAAAATATTTTACAAGAGCCAGAATTTTTCTCTGTTGGGCCGCATAGTAGAAGAAAAATCGTTTTACAACTTGATGCAAAAAATAAATTGGGATTCTTTGCCAAAGGCAGCAAAGATCTGGTTGAAATAGATATTTGTTATGTTGCGCAAAAAGAAATTTCAGAATTAATTTTACCATTACAAGAATTTTGCAAAAGCTTTGAAGCTAATGTAATTTTACAAATTGCAGTTACTGCTTTTGATAATATTATTGATGTAGTTTTTTCTTGTGCTAGAGAGTTAAATTTTTCGCAGATTCAAAAAATCACAACCTTTGCCAAGACCATTAAAATCAACGCTTCCTATCGATTAAAAAATACAATAACGCCAATTATAATCTTGCAGCCAAATCAAATTTATTATCCAAATTTTAAAATAGATTTGGGTTCTGATATTTTTATTCAAGCAACAAAAAATGGTTTGCATAAAATTACAGAAGTAATTTCTGATTTTATAAAAAATAAATTTGATAAAAAAATTACTGTTGCTGATATTTATACTGGTTTTGGTGCTTACAGCTTTGGAATTGTTGAGCTGGTTAAAGAAATTCATGCTTTTGAAGGAAGCGAGGATATGGTTAAATCAATTGCAAAAAATGCAACGAAAAATGGTTTTAATAATAGAGTAAAAACAGAGCATCGTGATTTGATGCTATATCCAGTTAGTGAGAGAGAATTGCTTAAATTTGATTTGGCAATTATTAATCCACCTAGAAATGGCGCTGGTCCGCAGATTTATAAAATTGCAAATTCTAAATTGCAGAATTTAATTTATGTCTCTTGTAATCCTAAAACTTTTGCGCGGGATGCGAAGATTTTGTTGGATGCTGGGTTTAAGATCACTAAGTTTTCTGCTATTGATCAGTTTTATTCTAGTCCGCATCTTGAGGTTGTGGCGGTGTTTGAGAGGTAATTTTTGTTATTGGATTGGTTTCTTTTGAAGATTGCGCTTCTGCGATTAATTCTGTGATTGGAGATCATTTTATTTCGCGCGCAAGCACAGCTACATAAAATGATCTCCAATCACAGAATTAATCTTTTACGAGACGGGTTACAAAAAAAATTTGAGGCGCAAAAGATTTCTTGAGCAATATGTGCGGTAATAGAATCAATAAAATAACTTTAAACAAGTAGAATAAAGAAGGGTGCGTTATAGATAAATCAAGTATTGAGGTGATTTTATGTAGCTGTGCTTGCGCACGAAATAAAACCACCTCAATACTTGATTTATCTATGGGGCACAATCTAAAAAAAAGTATATACTGAATCAACTTCAAGAAGTCGATTCAGTATATTTTAAATTTTTTTTCGCCACACGGGTGGCGCCCCACTTGCGGGGATCCCTGATATCGAAACCTGATTGAAAAAGATCGGTGGTTTGAATCAGGTTTGGTATATTTTAAATTTTTTTTCGCCACACGGGTGGCGCCCCACTTGCGGGGATCCCTGATATCGAAACCTGATTGAAAAAGATCGGTGGTTTGAATCAGGTTTGGTATAATCTAAAAAACCAAAATTTATGAAAAAACAACTTCCAACTTGGGATTTAAAAGATTTTTACTCTTCAACAAAAGATAAAAAAATTACCACAGATCTAAAAAAAATTTCTGATACAACGCAAAAATTTGTTAAAAAATATTTAAATAAAGTTGGTCTTTTATCCGCTTCACAGCTTGCTTCGGCGATTGTTGAATATGAAAAAATATCAGAAGAGGTAGGAAAAATTTCTAGCTATTCTTATTTGATTTATGCTTCTGATTTATCTGATCAAAACAATGTTTCTTTCTATCAAAATATTTCAGAAAAAATTAGTAAGTTCGAAAAAGATCTAGTTTTTTTTACACTAGAAATAAATTTAATTGATGATAAAAAAATCACTGCATTTTTTAAACAATCTGTTGCGCTAAAAAAATATCAGCCTTTTATCCGCGATATTCGCGCCTTCAAGAAGCATCAGCTTAGTCATGAGTTAGAAAAATTTTCGTTGGAAAAAAATATTTCTTCACGCGCAGCTTTTGTGCGTTTATTTGATGAGACGGTTAATAACCTACAGTTTAGATATTGCGACAAGGTTTTGAATTCGCAGGAGATTTTTAATTTGATGAGTCATAATGATGAAAAAGTTCGTAAAGATGCGGCAAAGGCAATTGGAAAAACTTTAAAAGATAACAGTAAACTTTTTGCTTTTATTACTAATATTTTAGCCAAAGATAAGGCGATTGATGATGAGTGGCGAGGCTTTAAGAAGCCAATGCAGTCGCGCAATCTAAGTAATTTTGTTGAAGATGAGGTTGTTGAAATTCTAATAAAAAAAGTGCGCGAAAATTATGCACAAATTTCACATCGTTATTATAAAATTAAAGCTAAAATTTTAGGAAAAAAATCACTAAATTATTGGGATAGAAATGCGCCACTTACTATTGATGAAAATAAATCAATAGAGTGGCAAGACGCTCAGGATCTGGTGTTAGATGCCTATAAAGAATTTTCTCCACAGCTTGCAAAAATTGGAAAAATATTTTTTGAGAAGAATTGGATTGATGCTAAAGTTAAGAGTGGTAAGGATTCTGGGGCTTTTTCTCATCCATGTGTTCCATCGGTTCATCCTTATATTTTAATGAATTATCAAGGTAAGGTTCGCGATGTAATGACTTTGGCGCATGAGTTGGGGCACGGCGTGCATCAATATTTAGCGCGAGAGCAGGGCTATTTCATGAGCGCAACTCCACTAACTTTAGCAGAAACAGCTTCAGTTTTTGGCGAGCAATTAACTTTTCAAAAAATTCTCAAAAACGAAAAAGATGCGAAGAAGAAAAAATTAATTATTGCAGCAAAAGTTGAAGATATGATCAACACGGCAGTTAGGCAAATCGCCTTTTTAAGTTTCGAGAAAAAAGTTCATGATGCGCGTAAAAATGGCGAAATCTCACTAGAAAAAATCTGCGAATTTTGGATGGAAGTGCAAAAAGAAAGTTTGGGCCCAATTTTTAAATATGAAGATGAATATAAATTTTTCTGGTCATATATTCCACATTTTATTCACTCGCCATTTTATGTTTATGCCTATGCTTTTGGTGATTGCTTAGTTAATTCACTTTACGGTATTTATAAATCTGGTAAAGTGAAAAACTTTGAAGAAAAATATTTAGAAATGCTAAAAAGTGGTGGCACAAAACATCACAAAGAAATGCTTGAACCATTTGGTTTAGATGCCCGCAAGCCAGAGTTTTGGCAGGCTGGGCTTGATGTTATAAAAGAATATATTGATCAAATTGAATAGGTCTGGCTCATTGATTGCCAGGCCAGTTGTTTTAATTTGAAATATTCCTTTATTGGTGCTAGTCTTGGAGTAATTTTTAAAACCTAAAATTTTCTATCATGATTCCTCGCTACACTCGCCAAGAAATGGCAAAAATTTGGACCGATCAAAATCGCTATCAAATCTGGCTCGAAATTGAAACATATGCCGTTGAGGCCTTTGAAAAGCTTGGCTTGGTTGATAAAGGTGTTGCTGCACAAATTTGGTCTAGCACCAAAAAACTCGAAAATAATTTTGATATAGAAAAAATTCTCGAAATTGAAAAAGTCACTAAGCATGATGTAATCGCCTTTCTCACTTATCTCGCCGAACATATCGGAGAAAATTCACGCTTTGTTCATCTAGGAATGACAAGCTCTGATGTGGTTGATACATGCCTCTCAAAGCAATTAACCCAAGCTTCTGATTTGTTAATTGAGGATCTAGAAAAATTGCTCAAGGCCCTAAAAAAGCGCGCTCTTGAACATAAAAATACAATTTGTGTTGGTCGTTCCCACGGAATTCACGCTGAGCCCGTAACTTTTGGTTTGAAGCTGGCGCGTTTTTATGCTGAGTTTGAGCGTAATCTTAAACGCCTTAAACAAGCTCGCGAAGAAATTGCCGTTTGTGCTATATCTGGTGCGGTTGGAACCTTTGCCAATGTTGATCCGTTTGTGCAAAAATATGTAGCAGAAAAAATGGGATTGCAAGAAGAAGATGTCTCGTCACAAGTTATTCCGCGCGATCGTCACGCTATGTTTTTTGCTACGTTGGG
>SHWK01000034.1 GCA_009693885.1 Rickettsiales bacterium | reverse complement strand
TATAAGTAAGCTTTGGTTACGATTGCGGCTGCGTCATGGTTGAAACAATCATAACAAGATTACTTATAGATGAACGAATAATTAACTAAAAATAACTTAATTAAAGGTTTTTAAATGACCGAAACAACAAATAATTCAACAGCCTCGCGCTCAAAGCTTACTTTGAAGCTCAGTCCAAAACTAGCTTCAGATACAGCCGCTTCTGTTGCGCCAAAAGTTGCCGAGAAAAGAAGTCCTACTTCGGTTCAGGTTACAATTAAAGGCAGAAAAACTCCGCTAGCTTCAGATAAATCAGCTAATCAAGGCTTGAGCAAAAGTGAATTCGAAGCAAGAGTCAAAGCAATCACTGAAAATACCGGAGCAACTGTTGAAAATGATCACAATGTTCTTGATAAAATAACAAAAATCACCGCTAAAAACTCTAAAAAAACTGAAGAAAAAATAGTTGCTGCTGAAGTTGAAAATACAACAACTCCTGAAATTATTGAAGAAATAAAACCAATAATCATACAAGAAGAATCTAAGCCAACAGAAACAGATAACTTCAGCGTTCGCGATAAAATCAAACAAAGTGTCGATATTTCAAATCGTCAAAAAGCTGAACGCGAAAAACTTCTTGAAGATCGTCGCAAACAAGAACAAGAAAAACTCGAAAAAGAAAAAGAATCACGCGCTAAAAGCAAAAAATTCACTGATGATTTTGATAACGCAAATCAAAAGAAAAAACCTGCTTTCAAAGATGCTTTTAAAGATAATAAAGTTAACACTCGCAAATTAACCTACATCATCGATGAAGACGCAGACGATGGCCGCGGCTTTCGTAGAAGAAAAAAATCACGCGATTCACATGTTCGTCAACAATCTAAAGAATACAAAAAAATTATTCATGAAGTTGATTTGCCAGAGTTAATCACGGTTGCAGATCTTTCTGATCGTATGGCAGAAAAAACTGGCGATGTTGTAAAAAAACTTTTCTCGATGGGCATGGTTGCTACATCAAATCAAGTTATTGATGCTGATACCGCCGAACTAATCATCTCAGAATTTGGCCATATTGCTAAACGCGTTTCGCATGCTGATGTAGAGACAGCACTAGGTGGCGAAGATGATACTGATCTAGAAAAAACATCGCGCGCACCAGTTGTTACAATCATGGGGCATGTTGATCACGGAAAAACTTCACTGCTTGATGCTATTCGTACCACAAAAGTTGTTGATGGCGAATCTGGCGGAATCACGCAGCATATTGGCGCTTCACGCATTCAAACTTCTAGCGGAAAATTCATCACTTTCTTAGATACTCCCGGCCATGAAGCATTCACCGAAATGCGTTCTCGCGGTGCCAATGTTACTGATATTGTAGTGCTTGTTGTTGCTGCCGATGATGGCGTTAAAGAGCAAACAGTCGAGGCAATCAGCCATGCTAAGGCGGCAAAAGTTCCAATTATTGTTGCTGTCAATAAAATTGATAAACCGGGTGCAGATCCACAACGCGTTAAAAATGAATTACTCTCTCACGAAATTGTCGCCGAAGATTTGGGTGGCGATGTAATGTTCATTTCGGTTTCTGCCAAACAAAAATTAAATCTCGATAAACTTGAAGAGGCAATTTTGCTACAAGCAGAAGTTCTAGATTTAAAATCACCCTATGAAGGCAAGGCTTCTGGTGTTGTAATCGAATCCAGAATCGATCAATCAAAAGGTGTTGTGGTTTCTTTGTTGGTACAAAAAGGCTCATTAAAAATTGGCGATCTTATTGTTGTTGGAACTTCTTTTGGTCGTGTGCGCAAAATGTCAGATGATAACGGCAAAAATATTAAAGTTGCTACGCCATCAGTGCCAGTCGAGATTCTCGGCTTAAATCAAGCGCCAAATGCAGGTGATAAATTCTTTGAAGTAGATGAAGAAAAACACGCGCGAGAAATCATTCTTTATCGCGAAAGAAAAGAACGCGAAGAAAAATCACTCAAAAATGCTGCGCGCTCAATTGGTGATATTTTTCGCGAATCAGGAAAAAGCCGCATCAAAAATCTTAATATTATTCTTAAGGCCGATGTACATGGTTCGGTTGAAGCAATCTGTGGCGCAATCACAAAACTAAATACTGATGAAGTAGCAATTAAAGTGATTCACCAAGCCGCTGGTGGCATTACTGAAAGTGATGTGAATCTTGCTGCAGTTTCAAGTGCCATTATCGTTGGATTTAATGTTCGTGGCAACAGCGCTGCAACAGAACTTGCTAAAGCAAAAAATGTTAATATTCGCTATTACTCGATCATTTATAATATCGTCGATGATCTCAAAGCCCTACTCTCTGGCATGTTAGAGCCAATACAAAGCGAAGAATATCTCGGAAGAGCTGAAATCCGCCAAGTCTTTAAAATTTCAACTTCGGGCAAAATCGCTGGTGCTTTTGTTACTGACGGAATCATCAAACGCAACGCTAAAGTACGCTTATTGCGCGATAATGTTGTGGTTCATGATGGAATTCTCAAAACTTTAAAACGCTTCAAAGAAGATGCCAAAGAAGTTAAAAATGGCTTTGAATGCGGCTTCTCAATTGAAAATTTTGAAGATATCAAAGAAGGTGATATAATTGAATGCTATGAAGTTGTTGAGAAAAAACGTTCATTATAATTTTTAACCATGATCTTTTTTTATTTTTACCAAAATCAGATTCAGTAAATTTATAATTTTATGACAATAAAATATCATATCTCATCTCGCATTATTCACTGGCTCATGGCTCTTTTAATCTTTGGATTACTCCCCATAGGAATTTACATGGTATATTTTCTACCAGAAGATGCGGCAAATAGACTACAAATTTATAGTTTACACAAATCTTTTGGGGTCGCGGCTTTAATTCTGATTTTTATCAGAATTTTCAATTACTTCTTACATAAAGCGCCCAAACTTCCGCAAGGCCTGCCAAAAATTGAAAAAATAGCCTCCAATATAGCTCACGTAACACTTTATACTCTAATGATCGTCATACCAATTTCTGGATATTTAATGTCTAACGCCTATGGTTTTTCAGTAAATTTGTTCACAATCCCAATGCCCAATTTAATTTCTTCTCAACCAGAAACTGGAGCATATCTCGTTAGAATTCACCAATACTCTGCTTATGCCATTATTGCTGTAATTGGCCTACATATTGGTGGCACACTAAAGCATCGCTTTTTCGACAAGCCAGAAAATGATGTTTTAAAAAGGATGCTCTAATGCTAAAAAATCGTATTATTCCCTGTCTTGATGTCAAAAATGGTCGCGTAGTAAAAGGCGTCAATTTTGAAAATCTAATCGATGCAGGCGATCCCGTAAAACAAGCAGAATTTTATTATAAAGAAGGCGCTGACGAGCTTTGTTTCCTTGATATCACTGCCTCATCTGAAGATCGACCAATTATTCTCGATGTTATAAAAAAGGTTGCTGAGGTTTGTTTTATACCACTCACTGTTGGTGGTGGCATTAGAGAAATCAACGATTTTCATCAATTATTACTTTGTGGAGCTGATAAAATTTCTATTAATAGTTCAGCAATAAAAAATCCCCAACTAATTAGTGATGCAGCCAATAAATTTGGTGCACAATGCGTTGTAGTCGCAATTGATGTCAAAAAAAATTCCAACGAAAAATATGAAGTTTTCACTTATGGCGGAAAAAATGCCACTGGTATTGATGCGCTTTCTTGGGCATTAGAAGCGCAAAGATTAGGTGCTGGAGAAATTTTATTAACATCGATGGATAAAGATGGGACTAAGTCCGGATATGATTTAGAATTACTTAAAAATATCACTTCTCACCTAACTATTCCATTAATCGCATCTGGTGGAGTTGGAAAGTTAGAACATCTGGCTGATGGCTTAAAATATGGCGCTAGTGCTGTTTTAGCAGCTTCTATTTTTCACTTTAAAGAATTCTCGATAAAAGAAGCAAAAGAATTTTTAGCTGCACAAAATTTATTGGTACGACTATAGTTTATATAGGATTGGCCTCATATCCTACAATAAGCACCCTACTCTCATTAAATAACGGATCTTGCTCAATTTCTCGATCTAGATTTAATCTCATCATCAAATTAATACTGTCACCCGCTTTAATTTTATGCTCACGAGCACATAGGCATTCGTAAAATTTTATATGCTTACTGACTTCTTTCGGCTCGACATAAGGCATTGGACGAATTTTAATATCATGGTTAGAAGTATTTTTAACCTGATAAACTATCGAAACATCATCACCTGAATACATCACTACTGACCTTGACAAAGCCTTGAACTGTATATCTTGCGAATAATTTTTGGTAATAAAAAATACTTCATAACGCTCTTTCCCCGTGCTTTTTGGTAAATAATAAGATAAAATGACCGGATAGCATTTATCTGTAAGGCGACAGATATAATTAAAAGGCTGAATCATTAAAAAGCCGAGCAATATTGCGCTAAAAAATAAAATTAAAGCCTGTTTTTTTGACATATTTATTTATAAAATTAACATCATCCAAAACAACTGATTGAAATGAATTATGAAAATAGTTGATCACAAAATTCCTTTTAACATTTTTGCAGAATGGTTGAAAAAAGCAAATGCAAAATCTGAGATTGTTGAACCTACGGCCATGTGCCTTGCTACTGTCGATGAAAATAACCATCCTTCTTCACGAATGGTTTTGCTAAAAAAATTTGATGAGCATGGATTTTGTTTTTTTACCAATCTTACTAGCCGTAAGGGCAAAGAGTTATCACATAATAAAAATGTTGCTTTGTGTTTTTATTGGGGTGCCCTAGGATTGCAAGTGCGAATTGAAGGAGAAATAGAAAAAGTTTCTGCCAAAGAAGCTGATGATTATTTTACATCACGAAGACGCGGCAGTCAAATTGGCGCTTGGGCCTCAAAGCAATCTTGCAACATGGAAAATGATGAGGAATTCAAACAAAGATTGGATGAAATCAACGAAAATTTTGCCAATCAAGATATACCACGACCTCCGTTCTGGTCTGGCTTTAGAGTGATTCCACAAAAAATAGAATTTTGGCAAGAAGGTGAATTTCGTATTCACCAAAGAGACCTTTATAGCAAGTCTGGCAAGAGCTGGGAAGTCACTAAACTTTATCCATAATTTATGTTAAATTTTTATAAACAATCAGAAAATTTTCTCGCAGAACTTGCTGATATCATTGAAAAACAAGACACTGATTCAATTTTTGACGTTGAATATTCTGATGGAATCTTAACAATATTAGTGCACAAAACCGATCAAGAATATGTAATAAATCGCCATAGCGCTAATCAAAAAATTTGGTATTCTTCACCACTAACTGGCGCTAATTATTTTTCTTTTGATCAAGCTGGGGCTTTGTGGCTAAGCTCTAAAGGTGAAGAACTAAAAGAAAAATTATTTGCCGAACTAAAAGCATTTAAATAAATTTAATACGCTCTCAATCTAAAAGTTACTAACAAAATTTACGCATTATTCGTTAAAGATAAATTATGTGATGCTTGGTCATTTTATGTAGCTGTGCTTGCGCGCGAAATAAAATGACCAAGCATCACATAATTTATCGCTGCACAAGTTCTAACCTATTTTTAAAACAAAAATGACAAAAAAAATATTATTAATCAACGGCGACGGAATCGGCCCAGAAGTAGTTCTACAAACAAAAAAACTAATTGATTTTTTTAGCAAAAACACCGATAAAAAATTTGAAACAGAAAATGCCTTACTTGGTGGATGCGCTTATGACGCGGTTGGAACACCATTCCCCGAAGAAACAATCAAGCTTGCCCGCGCCGCTGATGCAATTTTACTTGGCGCCGTAGGTGGCCCAAAATGGGAAGTTTTAGAATATAAACACCGCCCCGAACGCGGCCTTTTAGGCATCAGAAAAGAACTCGAACTTTTTGCCAATCTACGCCCCGCTAAAGTTTTTGACGCTTTAGTTGATAGCTCAACATTAAAAAGAGAAGTGGTTGAAGGCCTTGATATTATGATTGTGCGTGAACTTACCGGCGATTTATATTTTGGTCAACCACGCGGCGTAGAAACATTACCAGATGGCACCAGACGCGGCTTCAACACCATGACCTACACCTCAACAGAAGTAGAGAGAATCGCTCATGTCGCCTTTGATTTAGCAAAAATTCGCGGCAAAAAACTTTGCTCAATTGATAAAGCAAATGTTATTGAAACCACTGAAATGTGGCGCGAAGTTGTCACGGAAATTGGCGCAAAAAATTATCCTGAAATCGCACTTTCTCACATGTATGTTGATAATGCTTCGATGCAATTAGTACGGAATCCTAAGCAGTTTGATGTGATGCTTACGGGCAATATGTTTGGTGATATTTTATCTGATACCGCATCAATGTTGACAGGCTCTCTCGGCATGTTGCCATCAGCCTCACTAGGAGCAAAAATCAATGGAAAGCAGCATGCACTTTATGAGCCAATCCACGGATCAGCACCTGATATTGCTGGTCGTAATGTTGCCAATCCAATTGCTACGATTTCTAGTTTAGCAATGATGTTTAGATATTCATTTGGCTATATAAAAGAAGCGGATGCGATTGAAAAAGCAATTGAAAATGTTTTAAATAATGGCTTAAGAACCGCTGATATCGCTAGGTCGGGGGAGAATAAAATTTCTTGCTCACAAATGGGTGATGAAATTTTAAATGAATTAAAAGATTCTCTTTAAATAATTTACGATGTTTTTTTAGCAAAAAAATTTAATAAAAATTTCAAATGAAAATTGCACAAAGATTTATTTGCTTAATTTCATTTCTACTAGCAGCATCTTTTGCCAATGCTCAATCTGTGCGCCACACATCATTTGATAATCGTCAAACTTGTAATGAACATAATGGAATTTGGCGCGAATTTGGCAATGGTTGCGGCGATGATTGTATCAGTAAATTTGATCAATATGAAATCTGCACTAACGCCATAACCTACGGCTGTGATTGCGGCAAAGGTCGCTGCTGGCATGATGATAGATGCATGTCGATAATATCTTATAAAAAAATCTTCGACGAAGAAAGCGCTGAAAAAGAAAAACTAATAGAAGCAAAAGTTAAAGAGCGGCAAGAAAGAATTAAAAATGATCCTACTTTGAGCAATTATTTACAAAATCTTTATATACAAAAAGATGCTGCGCAAAATCCAGCGGCGGCAAATGGAGGAGCTGGTCAAAATCAAGCACCAAATGCTATAACGCAAGCGGGACCTCAGCGAAATAATCCAAACCAACCACCAGCTTCTGCAATTACAAATGTTCCAGCAAATAACTCGGGAAATAACAATTTTGGAATGGTGAGAACTCCAGGAGGAAGTGAAGAAATAAAAATTCCGCCAGCATTTTTACAACAAGAGCAGCTGAATAAGGACAAGGCTGCAAACGCTATCTCCGGCACTTCGTCGCAACAAGCAGAGCCTGCTTTTCCAATGATTCCATTGCCGCAATAAATTTATAAACTGATCCACAAAAGTTTATGACAAGTTTTATAAAAGCTCTCCTACAAGGCTGCTGGGGCGGGCTTGCAAAATTTTAACTTGAGCAATTTGTCCTAAATATTTTTGCACCACATCCTCATTTTCTACATCAATAATTACCGATTGCAACCATGGGCTTTTTCCCCAAAGTTGAAATTTTTGTGCAGCCGCAGCCAAAGAATTTTTGCTGCGTCCACCTATTGATTTTGGGGCTTCGCGTTCAAATAAAACTGGCATTGTTGAGCCTTTAAATTTGTTATTAAAAGCTGATTGTTGTTCGGTTAATAATTTTTGCAAACGAGCTAGTCTTTCTTCTTTTATTTTTTCTTCGACTTGAACTTTGGCCTCTGCTGCTGGGGTTCCGGGGCGTGGTGAATATTTAAAAGAATAGCATTGCGTGAAGCCAATTTTTTGCACTAAATCCATTGTGTCTTCAAAATCTTGATCAGTTTCACCAGGAAATCCAACGATAAAATCTGAAGATAATCCCATATTGGGGCATTGCTCTCTAAGCTTCTCAATAGTTTTAAAATAATCTTGACGAGTATGTTTACGATTCATCCCCTTCAAAACATTGTTTGATCCTGATTGAATTGGCAAATGCAAAAATGGCATTAATTTTGGAATATCGCGATGAGCCACAATCAACTCATCAGTCATGTCACGCGGGTGTGAAGTAGTATAACGAATTCTTTCTATTTGCGGAATTTTCGCAATTTTTTCTACTAATTTTGCCAGAGTTGCCACCGAGCCATCAACATCTAAACCATGATAGGCGTTAACATTTTGTCCTAAAAAATAAATCTCTTTGACGCCTTTATCTACAAGGCGCAAGGCATCATCATAAATTTTGTGAGCTTCGCGAGAATATTCAACGCCACGAGTGTAAGGCACCACACAAAAAGTACAGAATTTATCACAACCTTCTTGCACCGTAACAAAAGCGCTGGCGCCTGTTCCCGCCTTGGATTGCGGCAATAAATCAAATTTATCATTTGGCGCAAATTCAAGATTTATTTGTTTTTTCTTATCACGAATAACATTTCCAACTAAATCTGGCAAGGTTTGGTAGCTTTCTGGCCCCACAATAATATCAACAACTTTAGCGCGACGAAAAATTTCTGCACCCTCTGCTTGTGCAACGCAACCAGCAACCGCAACGATCATCTCACTGCCAGCTTTACGTTTTTTATCTTTGAATGGAACTAATCTTCCTAGATCAGAAAAAAGTTTTTCTGAGGCTTTTTCACGAATGTGGCAAGTGTTTATGATAACCATGTCAGCATCTTCGGCTGTAGGCACTGTCTCATATCCAACTGCAACCATTAAATCTTCCATTCGGTCAGAATCGAAGACATTCATTTGGCAGCCATAAGTTTTGATATGAAGTTTTTTCATTTTATTTATTTATTGGGAATTTTATATTTTGAGAGAAAGAAATTAATTTATTAACTTAGTT
>SHWK01000033.1 GCA_009693885.1 Rickettsiales bacterium | reverse complement strand
TTTGATGGCAAAGCTGGATATACTTCCGGACAAGGAGAATAATATTATGACAAAAATAATTGGAGTTGATCCAGGCCTTACCAAAACTGGCTGGGGAGTTATTCAAGTGGTGAATAATTCCTTCAAATTTATCGCCTCGGGAACCATCCACACCGATGCAAAATTAGATTTAGCGATTCGCTTGCAACATTTGCATACAAATTTAATTGAGGCGGTAAAGCTACACACACCTATCGAGGCAGCAATTGAAGAAACTTTTATCAACATGAATCCCGCCTCTTCACTAAAGCTGGGACACGCTCGCGGCAGCTTAATGCTCAGTCTTGGATTGTGCGGATTACCCGTTTCAGAATATTCTACCACCGCAATAAAAAAAGCCGTAGTTGGTGCTGGCCGCGCCGAAAAACACCAAATTGCCCGCATGATTCAAATTTTAATGCCGCAAGCAAAATTTAAAACTGAAGATGAGGCCGACGCGCTGGCAACCGCAATCTGCCATGTTAACAACCGTTTACGGAGAATTTTTTAATGACTCAAAAAATTACGATAAAAAATAAAAATGAAATGGCCGCTTTGGCCAAAAAAATTGCTGCCTCATCGCAAGAAGGAAGCATTATTGGATTAAAAGGAAGCCTCGGAGTTGGCAAAAGTTTTTTCGCCCGCGAATTTATCAATGCACTTAGCGCCACTGAAATCAATGTTCCAAGCCCAACATTTAATTTGGTTTATTCTTATTCTACAAAAAAAGGTGAGGTTTTTCACTTTGATTTATATCGCCTAAAAAACGCCGAAGAACTTGAAAATATCGGATTTTTTGATGCCATAAAAAATGGAATCTGCCTAATTGAATGGCCAGAAATCGCACAAAAGTTTTTGCCAAAAAACTACACAGAAATTGAAATTTTAGGCTTTGAAGAAAGCGAAAAACGCGAAGTAAATATTAGCGAAAGATAAGTTATGTGATTGAAGATAGTTTTATGTAGCTGTGCTTGCGCGCGAAATAAAATGATCTTCAATCGCAGAACTTATCGCCAAACGAGATCTATAAACACCTAAGCAAAATTATCCGCATAAGATTTTTTCTGCAACTTAGCCACCAAAGGCTCCTCAACCACAAAATCAAACCCACTTTTTTTAGCAAATTCAATCGCTTCTTCTTTTTTAGCAAACGCAAAATGCAATTCCGATATAGTATTATCAACCGAAACCCATTTCATCAAAGGATCAAGATGACGAATATTTTTTTCTTCAATTGGCTCAACCAGCCATTTTTTATTGCCCGCTTTGCCCGATTGCATTGCTGATTTTGTTGGTTTGTATATTTTAACTTTCATAGAAAAACAAAAAAATGTTAGAAAAATTTCTTATTAAAAATCATGTTTGTCACCAAATATATTTATCACTTTTATCATCGAGATATACTGAATCAACTTCAAGAAGTCGATTCAGTATATTTTAAATTTTTTTCGCCACACAAGTGGCGCCCCACTTGCGGGGATCCCGAATATCGAAACCTGATTGAAAAAGATCGGTGGTTTGAATCAGGTTTGGTATATTTATCGCTGAAAATGTTCAAAACATTATCGATACAATTAAATCAACTATATTGAATTTTTCATCAATAACAAAACTGATTAACAGCGACACACATAAAGCTGGAGCGAATGGAAATGTCTTATCTTTTGTAATTTTTTCCCACAATATTCCAAAAACTATCCCTAAAATTCCAACAATTAAAATAAAAAGTAAAAATTTACTCATACCTAACATAAGGCCTGCAACCGCTAAAAACTTGATGTCGTCGATTCCAAGAGCCTCAACATGTGAAGTAAAATAAAATAAAAAATACAATAAGACCCCAAATCCACAATAAAAAATTGCCGCGCCTAAATTGTTTATAAGGCCAGATTTTCCACCATCCAAAAACACCAAAAACAATATAAAAATCGTAATCGCAATCTGCAAAGAATTAGGAATAAAATATTTTTCGATATCAATAATCGAAATAATAATCATCGCGGTTGCGATCATGCAGAGTAGAGCGTAGCGAAGATCTAGTTTTTGTCCTAAAACAAAATAAAGCGCAAAAAATATGATAAGAAAAAATATCTCGATTAATGGATAGCGCAGCGAAATTTGAGCGTGGCAATTGCTGCATTTTCCCCCTTGAAAAACCCAAGAAAATAATGGAATCAAATTGCGAACACCCAAAACAACATTGCATTTTGTGCATTTTGATCGCTTTAAGAGAGATTCACCCTCACCTAAGCGATAGCTGGCGCAACTGGCAAAGCTTCCCATCACCAAAGCAGCGATCGCAATTAAAAAGATTATCATGTTTGCAATTATTAATATTTAACTCTAAAAATATAAGGTGCATTTATTTAAATACAATTTGATTGGCGGTTTAAATGAAGATTAACTCAATTATTTTTCAAACAGCTTTTTTAGCCTTGATGGCTTTGCTCTGCGCCTCTTGTGGCCATAAAAAATCAATTCCTATCGTTAATCACAACAAATCGTTTTATAATAAATCTAGCAGTTCTGGCAAAAATAAATATGCTGAAAATAAACCTATCGAGTCAAATAAAAAAATCACCAACAAGACAAACACCGAGGCCAACTCAACACTTCAAGAAGTTGAAATTGGAAGCGGCGACACCCTTTATAGCATTTCAAAAAAATATCAAACACCTTTGCGCGATATAATTGAGGCCAACAATCTATCTGCGCCTTACTCTCTTAAGCTTGGATCTAAAATTATTATTCCCCAGCCAACTTACTATAAAGTCAAAGCGGGAGATACTCTTTATAGTGTTTCACGCGATTGGCAAATGAAAATTAATGATATTGTGGCACTTAATGATTTAAGGGCGCCTTACAAACTCAACGCTGGACAACTCATCAAAATAAAAAATAACGGCCAAACTACCGTTGCAAATGAAAATAAAAAATTAGTAGTTCAAAATGAAGAAAGTTCCTCAAAGCAAGGGGCTATAGTATCAAGCGATCTATCACAGAATTCTCCCCCTATTGTTGAAAAAATCCTCGAACATAAAAATAACAAATTCTCTTGGCCGATTAAGGGTTCAATAATCTCAAGATTTGGCCCGAAAAAAGGCGGCCTTTATAATGACGGACTCAATATTACGGCCAAAGAAGGCTCTCTGGTTAAGGCCTCCGAAGACGGATTAAGCGCCTATGTCGGAAATGAGTTGAAAGGTTACGGCAACTTAATTATTATTAAGCATTCTGATGGCTGGATTACAGCCTACGCCCATTTATCAAAATCTTTAATTAAGCGTGGCGAGAAAATTAAAAAGGGCCAAACCATTGGCGCCGTAGGCTCTACAGGAAATGTCGATTCGCCACAGCTTTATTTTGGCTTGCGCAAAGGACGTGACGCGGTCAATCCAGAAAACTATTTAACACAATAAATGAAAGATTTTTTATTAGAAATTCTCAGCGAAGAAATCCCTGCAAAAATGCAGAAAAACGCTAGCGCAAATTTTATTACCATTGCGAGTGAAATCTTAACAAAGGCGGGCCTGCATCTTAAAAATGAACAAGTGCATTCCTTTGTTTCTCCTAGGCGCATAAGCCTTTATATCAATAATCTTGATGATGAGCAAGCTGCCCCTGCAATTAAAAAAATTGGACCACAAATCTCAGCTGACAAAAAAGCTATTGAAGGATTTTTGCGGGCTAACAACCTAAAGAATGAATCAGAATTAGAAACAACTGAACATAACGGAGCCACTTGCTATCTCTTCAAAAAACCATCTTCTTCAATAAAAACTAGCGAAATTCTGCGAAATCATTTGCCGATAATTTTACAAAAAATGGTCACCACTTGGCCAAAATTAATGCGCTTTGATGTTGCTGGTAGCCTAGAGCAGCATAAATGGATCAGGCCAATCAGAAATATTCTATGCATTTTTGATGAACAAATTATTGATATAAAATTTGCTGGATTAAAATCAAATAATCTAACTTACGGACATTTCTTAAACTCGTTAGAGCCCCTAAAAATCAAGTATCCGCAAGATTATACAAATATTTTGCGCGATAATTTTGTTATCGTTGATCAGAATGAACGCAAAGAAAAAATCATCAGCGAAATTCACAAAATTAAGGTTGCCAATAATTTAGAAACAATTGACGATGAAGAAAAATCTGCCTTATTTGATGAGGTCAATGGCCTTTGTGAATGGCCTACGGTATTGCTTGCAGAGATCAATAAGCAATTTATGTCTTTGCCAGAAGAGGTTCTTATCCTCACTTTAAAACTTAACCAAAAATATTTTTGTTTGCGTGATAAACAAAATAATTTATCAACAAAATTTATTTTTGTTTCCAACTCTATAATTGATAAAGAGCGTAGCCAAAAAATAATTGCTGATAATGAAAAAATAGTCCACGCCCGCTTATCTGATGCGCAATTTTTTGTCGATGAAGATTTAAAAATTCCACTGATTGCGCGAGTTCCAAATCTAAAAAACATTATTTTTCATCAGAAAATTGGCTCAGTTTATGATCGCTTAGATCGTATTGGGCAGCTTGCCGAGCTACTAGCTATTTGGGTTCCGCATTGCGATATTTCTTTAATAGAGCGCGCCGCTAATTTATGCAAAACCGATTTAATCACTAAAGCAGTTGCGGAATTGCCAGAATTACAAGGAAAAATCGGAAGTTTTTATGCCAAAATTCAAGGCGAAAATAGCAAAATTGTTGCAGCGATTTATGAGCATTATTTGCCGCTTGGCCCCACTTCTGAATTACCAAAAACTCCACTGGGAATCTCTCTTGCAATTGCTGATAAAATTGATGCTATTGTTGGGTTATTTCTAGCCGATGAAAAACCAACATCATCGAAAGATCCATTTGCTATAAGACGCTCTGCTCTAGGCGTTATAAGACTATCATTCACCTATAACATTAACCTATCATTACGCACTTTAATTGATAAATCTCTGCGAACCTACAAACCAAAATTATTAGAAAAATTACTCGAAGAGCAAAATATTTCTAAACAAAAATTATCCGAAGAAATTATCAGATTTTTCTTCGAAAGATTAAAAAATTTCTTACGCGATCAGCAAGATATTCGTCAAGATGTTTTAAATGCCACGATTAATAGCTATTTGAATGAATTAGAAAAACACAAATATTGCGATATATTAATTCTAGCAAAAAAAGCGGTGTTTTTAAATGAATTAGTGCAAAAAACTAAAAATGCAGAATTAATAAAAATTTACAAAAGATCAGCAAACGTATTGGCAATTGAAGAAAAAAAAGATGGCCAAAAATACGAAGGAAGCCCTTCAGCTCTAGGCTTGCAAACAAAATATGATAAATCTCTTAAGCAACTAATAAAAAAAATTAGTCCTGAATTTAAAAAATTATATGTTCAAGGAAATTTCGCAGAAGCCTTTGACTTATTGCATTTACTTGAAAAGCCATTAATGCAATTTTTTGATCACGTTACAATCAATGATAAAAGCAAAAAAGTGCGCGAGAATAGGCTGTTATTGCTTTCGGAGATTAGATCACTATTTAATCAAGTGGCTGATTTATCGCAAATTGAGTTATAATATTGAGATGAGCCGATGGCTATAATGCAATTTTTTGTAAAGCCAAAACTGCTGCAGCCCGTTGCGCTTCCTTCTTCGACTTACCATCCGCCTCCACAGCCAAATCAAGATGAGCCACCTTTAACTTAGCAAGAAAAGTTGGTGAATGCTCCGATCCACCAACCTTGATAAATTCATATTGTGGCAGCTCTTTTGAATTGAGCTGAACAAATTCTTGCAACTGCGAAACTGGATCTTTTGGCGGCGTTATATTTTTTTCTAAAGAATTTTGCCAAAATTTAAAAATAAATTTTTTTGCCATTTCATAATTAGAATCGATGTAGATTGCTCCCACCAGCGCTTCTAAAGCATTTTCTAGATTGCGCTTATTAGCTTTGCCACCAAGATTTTCTTCGCCATGACTTACGCGCAACACTTTATCAATTTCAACTTCAAGAGCAATTTCTGATAATGCCTCTCCCGATACTAGAGCGGCATGGCGTTTTGATAAATCACCCTCATTTTCATTTTGATATTTTGCCATCAAATATTCTGAAATAACGAGAGATAAAACTTTATCTCCCAAAAATTCTAATCTCTGATAATTTGGCGCAGAGCGATTATATTTTGAAAAACTAGGATGAGTTAAGGCTTCAGTTAAAAGCTTGCTATCGCTGAATTGGTAATCTATTTTTTGAGAAAATTCTTCTAAATTCATTGGTTTAAATTTTTAGAAATTCGATTAAATCTGATTGACTGCGGCCAATTCCAAATCTGCCATATTGGTTTTGCGGTGGATAGAAAAATAAAGCGCGCTTTGCCAACAAAATTTTCTTCTGGCACAAACCCTACTTGCTCAAGGAAACGGCTATCTTGCGAATTATCTCTATTATCTCCCATCATAAAATAATGCCCTTCAGGAACCTCGTAAATGCCCGTATTATCTTGTGGAGCATCTTTATAAAGGTCGAGAGTGGTGATTTTTTTACCATCAGGCATGGTCTCTAAGAACTTATCAATATTGATTGCAAGACCATCATCTTGCTCATCGTAAAATTTGTCATCGGCGATTTTTTCAACTTTTTTATCATTGATGTAGAGAGTGCCCTCACGCATTTGGATTGCATCTCCCGGAAGACCAATGACGCGCTTGATGTAGTTGACAGAAGTGTCGCGAGGGAAACGAAAAACAGCAATATCTCCACGCTGCGGTTTTTGCTCTTCAGACTTAGCAAAAATTCTACCGGAGAAAAAATTGAAGCCAAAAGGAAATGAATATCGACTATATCCGTAAGAATATTTTGTCACAATAACATAGTCTCCGATCAATAAATTCGGCTTCATCGAGCCTGATGGAATATAAAATGGCTCGAAAAAAAATGAGCGAATTAAGGCGGCACAAAGCAAAGCTGCGACTAAAGTTTTTGCAAATAAAATGGCTTCTTTTTTTATCATAATTTAATTAAACTTTTGCCGGTCATTTCTTTCGGCTGATCAATTTGCATTAATTGCAAGATTGTTGGAGCTATATCGCTCAAGGCTCCATCCTGTAGTTTTATATTAGCCACATCGCGCCCAATTAAAATTAATGGTACTGGATTTGTAGTATGCGAAGTGTGCGGATGCTGATCTTCATCGCGCATACACTCAATATTGCCATGGTCTGCAGAGATTAGAACTATGCCATTTTTTTCAAGAATAGATTTTTCTAACATCGCTAATTGTTGATCAATCGCCTCGCAAGCCTTGATAGAAGCGGCTAAATTGCCGCTGTGCCCAACCATATCTGGGTTGGCATAATTCACAATTATAAAATTAAACTCACCACTAGAAATTGCCGCTTGTAAATTGTTGCCAATTTCAGTGGCAGACATTTCTGGCTTAAGATCATATGTAGCAACGGCCGGCGATTTTACCATGATTCTTTTTTCACCGCGCAATTCTTTTTCAACACCACAACTAAAAAAGAAAGTCACATGCGCATATTTTTCTGTTTCAGCAATGCGCAATTGCGTAAGACCTTGAGCCTCTAAGACTGTAGGCAATGAATTTTTTATTGTAACAGCTGAAAATAAAACTTGATAAAAATTATTTAACTCTTCCGAATATTCTGTCATCGCTATTTTATGCGAGAAATTTATTCTTTTTGTAGGAAACTTTGCAAAGCTACCATCTAGTATGGCTGTAGAGAGCTCGCGGATTCTATCGGAACGAAAATTGCATGAAATTAATGCATCACCATCTTGTATTCCAACATATCCAGTGGTTACGCAAGGAAGAATAAATTCATCAGTTAAATCATTTTCATAGCAATCTCCAATCATTGTTAAAGCCTCATCTAAGCCAGATGAATCAAGGTTTTGTTGATTATTTTTTAAAGCAAATTCTGGATTTATTTCTAAAAATTTATCGCGGAATTTTTTTTGTTTTTCACATTCAACACCATTAATAATTGCATCATGAGCTAATTTTATACGATCCCAATTATTGTCGCGATCCATGGCGTAGTAGCGCCCAGCCATTGTTGCTAATTTTATATTTTTATCTTCACCAATTTCATCAAAAAATTGCGTAAGATATTCTATCGCACTTTTTTGCGCCACATCACGACCATCGAGAAAAGCATGAATATATACCTTAACGCCATTTTGCGCTAAAGATTTTGCTAAAAATTGGATGTGTTTTTGATGTGAATGCACACCGCCATCAGATAACAAGCCCATTAAATGCGCGGCTTTGCCAGTTTTTTTAAGAGTTGAAATTAAATTTTGTAAATCAGAATTTTTGAGCAACTCACCATCAATTATCGCCTGATTAATACGTGGCAGATCTTGAAAAATAACGCGCCCCGCCCCAATTGTCATATGACCAACTTCAGAATTTCCCATTTGACCTTCTGGCAAACCAACCGCCAATCCTGATGTTTCTAGTTGCGCCGCTGGATATGTTTTTAAAAAACGATGATAATTTGGAAGTTTTGCTTGCGCAATCGCGTTATAAGGATTAGCTTCATCACCAATGCCCCAACCATCGAGAATGCACAATAATAGTGGGCCTGTAGAATTTTTTATCATATTTTTCAACAAAACATTATGATCGATTTAATTGGCTATATTGCCGCTACACTTACAACTGTAAGCTTTATACCTCAAGCGATAAAAACTATAAAAACAAAAGATACATCAGGAATTTCTTTGGCGATGTATACAATTTTTACTACAGGCGTAAGCTTTTGGCTAGTATATGGTATTCTATTAAAAAATCCAATAATTATCACTTCTAATGTGATAACTTTTATTTTATCGGGGAGTATTTTGTTGATTAAAGTTCACAATTGTTGGAAAAGGTAGTTGTTTATGGATCTTGCCCCGCAGATAAATCATGTGCTGTAGATCATTTTAT
>SHWK01000032.1 GCA_009693885.1 Rickettsiales bacterium | reverse complement strand
CCAGATACAAATTTAAATTTAGTAACAACCTTGTTTGCAGGATTTAATACTGAACTTGGAACAGCTACAATATTATTAGTTGGTTGCATAACTGATTCAACCAAATTTGCAATTATTGGTGGTGATAAGGTTTGCGTTACAGGCTTAGCAGGAATTGATGTAATTGGATTTGCTTTCGACTCCACAACGGTTCTTATAATTGTTGCTGTAGCCACAGGGGTTGATATTGGAATTGGCTTGTTATTTTCATCATCAATCAAAATGTATTTTACCCTTCCATCTTCTGCCATAAATTTCTGATATGTTTCGGATTTATTATTTTGTGATTGTGATTTAGTAGCGGCTGAATTACCAGAATCTGGAGTAACAAATAGCGGCGCCATTTTTGTAACACGATCTAGATATCCTTCCAGCAAATTTTGTGTTGATTTATTTTCACGATTACGAGCAATTATAAAAGCATCAATTAGTTGCTCTTTCAGCAATTTTGTATCCATAGTTTTTATTAAATCTGATTTAGTGAAAATCAAATTTAAACAATCATTGCAATCAGAAATGGTTGCGTAAACTAGCGCACTTTCATGGTCAGAGCTTAGCAATGCGGCATTGGCGCCCTTCCCTAAAAGCGCCTCAACCACCTTAGGATTATTGCTAATTGCAGCCCGCATTAATGGACTCCAGCCCTCATTATCAAGAATGTTTGTGTCAGCGCCATTTTCAAGCAAGATTGCAGTTATTTCTAGATTGCCGTTGCGCGCAGCAATATGTAGAGCAGTTGCACCACCAATATTTTTTTGATTAATTAGAAATCCCCCTGCTCTGCTAAAAAATTTTACCCCAGCAACATCATTGCTTGAAACCGCTAGCATCAGCGAGCTAACACCAGCGAGATCACCAGTTTGCTGTCCATAAAGATCATTTTCTATTTGCGCATTAATTGATCTAATTCCAAAAAAAATCACCACCAAAGAAGATGCTAAAATTTTTGCCAAAGAAAAGCGGTTTACGCTTTTGTGAAAAGCATATTTTTTAAATATTTGAATAATTTTAGCTTTTAAAAACAAAATTTATTTAAATAAATTTATAGGCGAATCCAGCTACCACAAAGGAGCGTTCGATTAACAACCAAAAGCACAAATTAAGATGTAATATTAAGCGATTAATATTCATTTTTATCAAGAAATTTCATTCTTTTATTATATCATCTGTATTTGCTTTTCCCCACCTAGTTTCTAATTCTTTAATTAGGCTTTGATTCTCTGGCTTATATGGCTTTTGAATCCAAGGCTCTGCGCCAGATTTTAATAATAGTTTTACAACCACATTTTTTTTATGTTTATAAGCGATTCCCAGTGCGGTTGTTCCATCATTATCTGTGACATTAATATCAACTCCTTGCGATATTAATAAATCAACCATTGGCAAAAATCCAACACGCGCCGCGTGCATTAAATATGTGCGTCCCAAGCCATTTACATAGTTGGGATCAGCGTTCATATCAATAAGAATTTGTGCAGATTTCATATCCAGCATCTCAATTGCAATATCAAGTGGTGTATGCCCAAGAGCGTTAGGAAGATCAGGATCGGCGCCTTTTGCCAAAATAGAGGTCATCACCCCATATTTTTGAAATAAAGTCGCGTAAGTTAGGATGGTTTCACCATTTAAATTGTGAATATTCGGATCAAGTATATATTGGTAAGCGCTATTAAAATAAGCAGGATTATATCCATTAATCACTCTAAACATAGCATCAACTTTTTCCTGCATGGTCATTATAGTTGGAATATGTTTATTATCATTTCCTCGATAATTATCCAATATTGGCAATGGCGGCGGATCATAGGAAACAAAGCGATCACTCCATCTAAAAGATTTTTCTGTTGGTAGAATAAGTGGGGATTCAATTGCAAAATCCTCATCAGAAAGTTCGCTATTTTCAGTGCTTTTGAGCTTGATTAAATATTCTTCACGCAATTTATTGAGACGCCTTACCTTAGCCTCTTTTTTCTCTTTTTCTTGTGCTTCAAAAGCATTTTTTCTTTCTTGCGCAATTCTTTTTTGCAACTTTTCTCTTCTTAGTGTTTTTAAGGATTTGGTTACTGATTTAGAGAGTCTATCAAGCTCAGATTCCTCAATATTTTTTTCTGTTTTTGTAATAAAATTTTGAATTTTTGCTAGTGCTGTTTCAGCATCTTTTTCGATTTTTTTATCAATATTTTTTTCAATTTTAACAATATCTTTTTCAATTTTATTGAATTCTTCTTTTATTTTTTCAATCACTTTTGATGGTTGGGCTGGTGTTGCAGGAGTAGTTGGGGTAATGAGAGCTGGTGTTTTAAATTTTTCTTCCTTGAGTGGAGCTAAATCTTGTAATTGTAAGTTTTTTGGATTTTTTATCTTAGATTTTATTTTATCATCGACAGAATCAAGTCCTAAAGACTCAATATCAACTTTTATATCCTTATCTTTAAATGGCTCTTCCGCAGCTTTTTTAGCATTAAGATCTGCTGTGATTTCCTCAATTGACTGAATTTTTATATCTGAATTTGAGATACTCTTTACCTCTTCTAAATTAGGCGCAGCATTTTTAGCATCAGAGTTTGCACTTTGATTTAAAAGAAAAATAATAGTGATTAAAAATAATATTTGTTTCATTTATTTTATTGGATCATTACCCCCAACAGACCAAGGATGACAGCGCAATAAGCGCCTAATTCCATTATATAAACCCTTTACAAATCCTTGTTTTGCAAGGGATTGAAGCATATATTCGGAGCAACTCGGATTAAATCTGCAAGCATCATAAGATATGAATGGTGAAATTAAAATCTGATAAAGTCTAACAAAAAAAATCAAAATTTGCGTTATTATTTTTGCGATGAATTTATGCATAATTCCCTCCATTCTTCTTCATTTAAAATTTTTATATTTAATTCTTGGGCAGTTTTTAGCTTAGATCCAGCATCTGCACCAGCTACCACATAATTTGTTTTGGCAGAAACTGATCCTACAACTTTCATTCCTAACTCTTCAGCTTTTTTCTTGGATTCAGCGCGAGTCATGCCGGACATGGTTCCGGTAAAAACAATCGACTGACCTGCCAGACTAGAATTTGATCTGACCACAACTGTATCATAAATTTTTAATTCACCCTCAACATCATTAATCATGCGCAAATTTTTTGTATCACGAAAATAATCAATTATTGATTCTGCCATTTTTTCACCAATACCATCAAGTGCTACAAAATCTTGGAAATCCTGATCTAACAGCATTTTATCGGGTGATAATTCAGCGAGTTTTACCATTTTATCCTTAAAGTTTTTATAAAAAATAAAATGATTGGCAATTAGCTTTGCTGTGGCTTGCCCAACATATCTAATGCCTATAGAATAAATAAATTTCTCTAGAGAAATATCACGCTTTTGATTGATGGCAAAAAATAAATTTTCAGCGGATTTATCGCCCCACCCTTCTTTGTTTTTTAATAGCTCTTCACTTGATTTATCGCGCTTTTCTAAAGTAAAAATATCAGCAAAAGTTTTGATTTTTCCTTCATTAAAAAAATTCTCGATTTGTTTTTTTCCAAGACCAACAATATCAAAAGCATCTTTAGAAACAAAATGCTTCAGAAGTTCTTTAAGTTGTGCTGCGCAAGAGATTCCGCCGCTGCAACGCAACACAACATCATCTTCGGATTTAATAATTTTGGCACCACAAACATGGCAATGTTCTGGGAAAATAAACTTTTCTGAATCAGGTTTTCTTTTATCATGATCAACTGCAACAACCTGCGGAATCACATCTCCGGCGCGCTGTACCACCACAATATCACCTTCGCGAATATCTTTGCGCGCTATTTCATCTTGATTGTGTAAGGTGGCACGAGATACCACAACTCCACCAATATTTACGGGCTTTAAGCAAGCTACTGGCGTGATTGCGCCGGTGCGACCAATTTGAATTATAATTTTTTCAATCTCAGTTTTTGATTTTTCTGCTGGAAATTTATGCGCAATTGCAAAGCGCGGCGATCGAGAAACAAAACCTAAGCGCTCTTGAAGCACAAAAGCATTGACCTTATAGACCATGCCATCAATATCATAATCAAACTGATAACGCTTATCTGCTATTTCTTCGTAAAGCTTCATAATATCATCAACGCTAGAGCAAAGCCGCGAGTGAGGCTCTGTTTTAAAGCCAAATTCTTGTAATTTTTGTAATAATTCATCCTGAGATTCGCATTTAAAATCTGCAGAAACCTCGCCAATTCCATAAGCAAAATAACTTAAATTTCGTGATGCAGTAATTTGCGAATCAAGTTGTCGCAACGATCCAGCGGCAGCATTGCGCGGATTAGCAAAAATTTTTCCACCAACATCTTCTTGCCTTAAATTTAGCTCAGTAAAATCTTTTTTTCCCATATAAATTTCACCACGAATTTCAAAAACTTTTGGTGGATTTTTTGTTAGCAATTCTTGTGGAAAATTTTTTATAGTTTTAACATTTTGTGTTACATCCTCACCCTCTTCACCATCTCCCCTAGTGGCTGCAAAGCACATTTTGCCATCTTCATAACGAACAGAAAAAGACAGGCCATCAATTTTGGTTTCGCAGAAAAAATCTAATTTATTTTGTGGTTTATTTTTATTTTCAACAAAATCAAAAAGTGTTGGAAACGCCTCTGGATCTGATTTAAGATTTATTTTATGTGCAGAAAAATTTTTTGATTCTGTTATTTTATCGAAACCTAAAAAACGATTTATTCTTTCAATAAAATCAATAATGTCTTCTCGTGAAAAGCCGTTGGATAGCGAAAGCATTGCTTTGGCATGTTTTATCTTAGAAAAAATATCAAGAGTTTTTCCACCAACTTTTTTAGCAATTTCTTCATCAAAAAATTGCAGAAAATTATCTTTATATTCATCTAATTTTTTACGCAAAAGATCATAATTTGCATCAGAAATTGTTGGCGCGTCATCAGTGTGATATGCCTTATCGTGCCTTGCTATCTCTAGCTGTAAATCTTTTATGGTTTTTGCTACATCGATCATTTTTAAACTAAATTATCATCATTAATTTCTGGTAATTTTTTTCTTATTTTGAATAAATCAAAATCATTAAAATATTTTTCATCTATCGCGTGAATATAGAAAAAATTTTCTTTAACTCCGATACAAAAAATACCAGATGACATATTGATACTCGCAACCATTAAAGCTGGATTAAATTTAGTATCATAATCAATCGGAACAGAATAAAGCAGTGGCCTCATTGGCTTTTTGCTGAATGCCATCAAAAAAATTAAATAACATGATTTTGTAAAATTTTTGCAATAAAATTTTACAAAATGACGATAAAAACCAAGACTCAAATAAAGCAACTCACTCTCTTTTTTGATGAGTTTAAGCTTGAAAGATGCAAAACTAATAATTGCCGAAAATATTATTCCGAATGATGCGTAAACCCAAGAAACATGGGCGCTAGAAAGCATTAACCCCGCCCATAATAATAATAAAAATAAAAATAGGTTGAAAATGTTGAGCATATTTGCTTGAATGTAAGCGGAATCTGGCCGCGTAATATATTATTGTTACCCAGTTTAACAACTAATCATTAATAGTAATGAAAAAAATTTTAATTGTCGAAGCAAGATTTTATCCTGAAATATCAGATTTATTGCTAAATGGCGCAATTGCTAAGCTTAAGCAAGCTGGCCTTGATTATGAGGTTATTAATGTGATGGGCGCCCTCGAAATCCCTAGCGCCATCTCTTTTGCTATCGAATCAAAAAAATATGCTGGTTTTGTTGCGTTAGGTTGTGTTATTCGTGGAGAAACCTCGCATTACGATATAGTTGCTAATGAAAGTGCGCGCGGGCTGATGAAGCTTTCACTTAAAAAACATTTGGCAATTGGTAATGGAATTTTAACTGTTGAAAATGATGATCAAGCCATTGTTAGAGCCGATCCAACACAAAAAGATAAGGGCGGATTCGCTGTTGCCGCCTGTTTGCGCATGATAGAATTGCAAAAACAATTTGGCATAAATGATAAATAAGCCTTTTAATTTGGCCCCAATAAGTTTTTTTAAAATAGATAAGCTGCGTTTTTTTCTTTATGCGTTTTTTGTAGCTTTTGCATCACAGATAATTTTTTGGTCTCAAACCGAGAATATCAAGCCAAATTATGAAATAATCCCCATCCCTCCAAATCAATATTTTCTAAGCGCTGCATCTTTTGGCGATAATGAATTTCTCTTTCGTACTCTAGCTTTTCGTATTCAAAATTCTGGTGATATTTTTCTTAAATTTACCGCATTAAAAGATTATGATTATTTGCGCCTCTATCAATGGCTGACGCTACTTGACAGCCTAAATGCAAAATCAAATTTAATGCCATCTTTAGCCTCTTATTATTTTTCACAAACACAAAAAAAAGAAGATTCTGCTTATATTGTTCAATATTTAAGTGAGCATGCTAGCAAAGACCTTGACGCTAATTGGTGGTGGATTTTTCAAGCAATTACTATCGCTCAGAAAGATCTACATAATGAAGATTGGGCACTTAAATTAGCTTATAAGTTAAGTGAAAATAATGCTCAAAACGCCCCGCTATGGACCAAGCAAATGCCTGCATTTATTTATGCTAAACAAGGCAATAATTGCATGGCCTTTACAATAATCCAAAAAATTATCGAGGATAATAACAGCGGTGGCCGCCAAATAAGCGTTGAAGAGATGAATTTTATGCGTTATTTTATTAATGATCGCTTAAAAACACTAAAAAATCAAAATTTTGATCCAAGAAAATGTTGAAACAAACTTTGAAAAACGAATTGCAAAAAATTATCGATTTAGCCCTTCAAGAAGATTGTGCTTTTAATGATATTACTAGTGATTTAACTATTCCTAAAAACCACCAAATCTCTTTTACTATCAAGTCTCGTGAAGATATTATTTTGTGTGGAATTGATGCGATAAAAATTTGTTTTGATCAATTGCAAAAATCGAAGAAATTTGCTAATACAAAACTAAGATTAAAAATCTTAGCAAAAGATGGTGATGTCGTAGAGCCTTTAAAATCAATAGCTAATGGCCAAGGCGATGCAAGATTAATTTTTGCCGCAGAAAGAGTAATACTTAATTTAATCCAACATTTAAGCGGCGTTGCAACTTTTACAAATCAATTTGTAAAATTAATAAAAAGTAAAAATACTAAAATTTTAGACACTAGAAAAACTATTCCAACGCTACGATCCCTTGAAAAATACGCCGTTGCAACTGGTGGCGGAAAAAATCATCGGATGAACTTATCTGATATGATTTTAATTAAAGATAATCATATTGCCGCTGCTGGTAGCATCACAAAAGCAATTTTTTCTGCAAAGAAAGCGCAGAAAAAATTAAAAATTGAAGTTGAGTGCGATAATTTGCAACAAGTCACCGAGGCTTTAAAATCAAGCCCTGATATTATTATGCTCGATAATATGACGGTTGCAGAAATTAAAAAAGCACAAAAAATTATCGGCACAAAATGTTTGATTGAAATTTCGGGAGGAATTAATTTATCTAATATAAAAAACTTTACTAATCTTGCTGTTGATTTTATATCAATTGGGGCCCTAACTCATTCAGCAAGGGCCGTTGATATTGGCTTAGATGTAAATTAGTTTTAGTTTAGAAAAACTTTTTTAGATATACTGAATCAACTTCAAGAAGTCGATTCAGTATATTTTAAATTTTTTTTCGCCACACGGGTGGCGCCCCACTTGCGGGGATCCCGAATATCGAAACCTGATTGAAAAAGATCGGTGGTTTGAATCGGGTTTGGTATATATCAGATTTAACTTAGAAAATATTGTTTATACAAAAAAACTACCATAAAAAATAAAAACACTGCCATGCAAAAAATATTCACCATTCTTTTTCTGCTATTAGTCACTTCTTGTCTTGCTCTCACTGACCCTTTATTTTCAACCATCCCCAGCTCTAACAATTTTATCAATCGCTTTCCTGAAAATAAAAAAGGAATAGTATTGTTAAAAATAAATTCAGATTATCTAGCGTTATCATGGTGCCAAGCCAGCTTCGAAAGCGAGGTAAAGGATAAAAGTTGCATCAAAATTAACCCATCAAACTATTATCAAATAATTATGCTGGAGCCCGGCTGGTATGAAATTGAAGGCTATAGAGTAATCAATCGACGCTTTCAATCTTTGAAATCAACAGAAATTGAACCAGTTATTTCAAACATAACTGGCAAGCGAAAATCTCCTCCTTTAATTGCCTTTGAAGTAGTTGAAGGAAAAATTTCTTATGCAGGACATATCAAGTTTCACCATACTTCCGTAAGCGGAACATTGATTAAGGGCGATGATTTTGAAATAATAAAAAATAATTTTGCTGAAAAAAATCAAAAACAATTATTAAAAATTTTTAAAGGCCATCAAACAGAGTTAAAAATAATTGCTGATAAAATAAATCAAAATCCAGAAATTCTAATCAAAAATCTTGCTAAAACCAAATCTGATTTTGGTGAAGAAAAGCAAATTGAAAAAAAAGAAGAAGCGGCAATAAAAAAGCATGAGCGTCAATTTTTAAAAGCACATTCAAAAAAAATGCGCCTACAAAAACAAGGTGGAATTAAAATTGAAAAAAAGCTAAAAAATTATCAAAATTAATGACTAACTCCATTTTTTCTAGACCCTACAATCTGCCGTCACTGACAAAATCCAAATTTTTATTACTTTTGTTTTTATTGCCTTGTTGCGTTAGTAATTCCGTAGATTCCATAGCTAAATTTCGTAACTTAGCTATGGAATCTGCAATGAATGATAAGAAAAATCATTACTCAACTGAAAAAAACCTTCTTCAGCACTACGAAAGAGCTAAGGTTGAGTGGATTGATTCAAGTAATAATGTACTTAAAAGCTACAATCATAGCGAAAGAAAACTTGGGCCTTTATCATATATTCCACTGCTCAGTTTTTTCTTACCGAGAAACTATCGAAATTATGAGACAATAATAACCATTAATAACGGCGTAATCAGTGATGTACAGAGCTTTTACGGCACTATCACCTTAGAATCTGAATCTAACTGCCATGAGGCAATTTTTACCTGCGTAACCGCCATAAAATAAGGCAATTTTTACCCTATTTTGACATAATAAGATGCATAACGAGTTTGACTTTTTGTTTTTAAGCCTCTAAATACTTGCCTTCTCAAAGCTATAATTTTTTTTCACAACAAAAATATTCATGAAAAATTTATTGATCGTCGAATCTCCCGCTAAAGCCAAAACCATCGGAAAATACCTTGGCAAAGATTATCAGGTATTG
>SHWK01000031.1 GCA_009693885.1 Rickettsiales bacterium | reverse complement strand
TTACTTCTTATCCGCCATATCCATACGCTTCATAATCCAAGCCTGTTGCGCGATCGAAAGTAAGTTGTTCCACGCCCAATAGATCACCAGGCCAGCAGGGAAAGCCGCTAGCACAAAAGTTAAAATATAAGGCATAAACTTCAACACCTTGGCTTGCGTTGGGTCTGTAGCTTGCGGGCTGATTTTTTGTTGCAGCACCATTGTCAAACCCATGATAATCGGCCATGCACCAATTGCCAAAATACCACTCACTTCAAATGGCAACATGCCAAACAAATTAAAAAGCGAAGTTGGATCTGGCGCAGAAAGATCTTGAATCCAGCCGTAGAAAGGCGCGTGGCGCATATCTAGCGTAACATAAATTACCTTATAAAGTGAGAAAAAAATCGGAATCTGAATCAAGATCGGCAAACAACCAGAGGCCGGATTGATTTTTTCGCGCTTATACATTTCCATCACTTCGCGGTTCATCGCGATTTTATCGCCTTTAAAATTAGCGCGGATTTCTTGAATTTTTGGTTGCAATTTTTTCATCCGAGCTATGGCACCGTAAGACTTGTTGGCCATTGGAAATAATATCAATTTAATGATAATCGTCATCGCCAAAATCGCTAAACCAAAATTTCCTAAAAATTTATTCAAAAAAGCAAGTGCTGAAAAAAACGGTTTTGTCAAAAAATAAAACCAACCAAAATCAATTGCTCGATCAAAAAGTTTAATATCGTAATCTTTTGCATATTGGTCTAGAAGCTTAACCTGCTTGGCTCCAGCAAAAAAATGATGATTAAATTTTAACTCTCCGCCTCGTTCAACTTTAAATTCTTGCGAGATAAATTCTGAGTTAAAAATTTGATTTTGATTATTCATCGCATAAGAAAAATCCGCTTTATAGCTTAAAGATTTATCAGGTATAATCGAGCTCAACCAATATTTATCAGTGATTCCAAGCCATCCACCAGTTTTGCTAGTAAAGTTTTTTGCGCCATCTTCGGCCATGGTTTTGTATGAAACTTCTTGCAACACGCCATCAAACACGCCGATTGGGCCTTCATGCAAAATATAAACTGGCTTTTGCACTAAATTTAAAACGCGATTAATTCTGCCATAAGAAGCGAGTGTGATCTCTTTGCTTGAGTGGTTTAAAACCCTTTGCTTGACATCAAACATAAAATTTTTATCCAGAGCAATATCGATAAAAAACTCTACATTTTGTTTATTTTTCCACGATAAAGTAACTGGATGTTCAGGCGTTAATTGCGCCGAACTAGCCTTCCATAAACTATCTGGTTTAGGCATATCTAGCGCGGTGTCAGAGCTAATCCAACCGAAATCAGTAAAATATCTTTCTTTGCTATCAGAAGGCGCAAAAAGCACTACTTCTTCTTTTTTATCATTCTCTTTAAAATATTTTGCTAAAGTTAAATCATCAAAGCGCGCACCCTTTAATAGCAATGATCCGTGCAAGTTTTCACTTTCAATTTTGATGCGCTCATTTTTTGTTGACGCAAGAATTTCTTTGCGATTTTTTAGCGCCAAAATTGCCGTTTTACCTTCAGGAACTTTTGGACTAGAAACATCTGAAGCCTTTGCCTTCACAGGCTCCGCCACTTTACCACTTGCTGCAGCTTTGGCTAATTCTAACTGTTGTTGCTCTGCAAATATTTGTCGCGCCACTTCTTTTTGTTCAATGCGCGGCTTTTCATAAAACCATGTCCAGCCCAGCAAAATCGCCATAGAAATTAATGTCGCGAAAAGAATATTTTTGTTATTTTGCATGATTAATTGGTGAAAAATTTATTTTTTAGATCAATTGTAAAATCTTCAATCCAAGATGAGCCGCCATTAGCGTGATATTCTTTGATTTTTCCTGATTTTTTACAAACGCAGATAATACATCCTTGCAACAAAATCGCCTTGCCGTCGCGATATTTGGCCTTTTTATCTTCAAGCAAATAAAAATCATCTTCACTATAACCATATTTTTTGAGCAGTTTCAGTGAATCTTTTAATTCGGCCATATCGATGATTTTAGCGCGAAGATTTTTGAGTTTTCCATCCACAACAATAACCGGCGCAATGCCAAATCTCTCGACATTTCCCTCGATTTCTTGAGCAATTTGCGCACTGCCCTCTTTGATTCCCGCTTCAATTTTATCTAGGACTAAACTGCCTTTCATGATTTCGAATTTGCAATTGATAAAATCTTTTCCCAAATAGGTGAGACCAAAATTCTGATCCGTTTTTTATCTTTTTTAAGAATGATTTTCCGCTCAACACTCGCGGCGTCAATCACGATAGCATAGTCGGCTAATTCTAAATATTCATCTAAATTCTTAATACCTCGATAATATCGGCGCTCAATATCCTCGTCGGCGATAAAGTGTCCCCCGGTCTTAACGCGGTAGGCGACACGCTGCTTGGCCTCTTTTGGACTATCTAAATAAAGGAAAATTAAATTCACTTGATAATTCTCTTTTTGCAACTTTTTAAGCAGTTTTAGGTAGTTTTTGCCCGATAAAGTGGTCTCAAAGGCAAAATTTTTGCCTTGGCGCACTAAATCGGCAATACGCTTAATCATGATTCTTGAAGCACTAAGATCAACGGAGCGTGGGTTATAAGGCGAAATACCACGAGCGATTTCATCAGCATTTACAAATTCAACAATATCTAAAAACTTGGTCAGAAGGTATTTTGCTGAAGTGGTTTTGCCAGCGCCATTAGCGCCTCCAATGATGTATACCTGTTTTTTTACTGGCATTATTTTTTCTTTTTAGCCATTTTATTTGGTTTTTTTTGCAACCACTTTTTTAATCAGCTTTTTAATGGCAGATTTTTGCACTATTTTCACTGGAATCATTTTGTTAGCTACTTTTTTTGTGACTAATTTATTTTGACCACTATTTGCCTTCGGATCGATTAAACACTCCTCTAGGGCATCTCTAACATGCTCAATTGGCTTAATTATGAGCTTTTCTAGAACTTCTTTTGGCATTTCTTCGAGATCTTTTTTGTTGCGCTGCGGGATTAGTACCGTTTTGATACCGCCACGCAAAGCTGCCAGCAATTTCTCTTTCAGGCCGCCAATTTCGCGGACCGCACCCGATAAACTGATTTCTCCTGTCATGGCCACATCCTTACGCACCGCCATTCCACTAATCACCGAAGCAAGCGAAACACAAAGCGCTACCCCTGCTGAAGGCCCATCCTTCGGCGTTGCGCCATCAGGCACATGAATATGAAAATCATATTTGGTGAATTTTTTTGGATCAACTTTGAGCTCTTTTGCAATCGAACGAACATAGCTAAGGGCCGCCTGCGCTGACTCTTTCATTACATCGCCCAATTTTCCAGTGATTTGAATTTTGCCCGCACCCTCAAATTGCAACACCTCAATATCCAATAAATCACCACCATATTCTGTATAAGCAAGACCAGTCGCCACCCCTACAGTATCAGACTTGTGCACCATGCCATAATGGAACTTTTCTGGCCCTAAATATTTATTTAGATTATCCACTTTAATATGCACCGATTTCATCTTTTTCATCACGATTTCTTTGGTGGCTTTGCGCGCTAATTTAGCAATTTCGCGATTTAAGTTTCGCACTCCTGCCTCAAAAGTATAACAGCGTATAAGCTTTAGAATAGAGGCATCATCAATCTTAAACTCATCTTTATTGAGGCCAGTTTCTTTGCGCTGCTTCGCAATTAAATGCTCTTTGGCAATATGCATTTTTTCATCTTCGGTGTAACCCGAAAGTTTGATGATTTCCATACGATCACGCAAAGGAATTGGAATGCCTGCAACATTGTTGGCCGTAGCAATGAACATCACTTTTGATAGATCATAATCCACCTCTAAATAATGATCAGAAAAATTAATATTTTGCTCTGGATCAAGCACCTCAAGCAGTGCCGATGAAGGATCGCCGCGCAAATCATAAGACATTTTATCGATTTCATCCAGCAACATTAATGGATTGGTCGTTTTTGCCTTACGCATCGATTGCAAAATTCGCCCCGGCATAGCACCAATATAGGTGCGGCGATGGCCACGAATTTCAGATTCATCACGCACGCCACCAAGCGAAACTTTGGTATATTTGCGATTTAACGCCTCAGCAATCGAATGGGCAAAAGAAGTTTTTCCTACCCCAGGAGCACCCACGAAACAAAGGATCGGACCCTTGAGATCTTTGGTTTTCATCTGCACCGCGATAAATTCTAAAATACGCTCTTTGATTTTTTTCAAACCATAGTGATTTTTATTGAGAGTTTCTTCAGCTTTTTTAAAACTATTATTCGGCTTGCTTTGCTCGCTCCACGGCAAAGTAATAATCCAATCAAGATAATTGCGAATAACGCCAGACTCTGAGGCGTAAGGGTTCATCTTCTCCAGCTTTTTAATTTCATTCTTGCATTTTTCTGCAACTTCTTTAGGCAATTTTAACTTTGAGACCTTCTCTTTTAGCTCCACAACTTCATTTTCCTCATCTTGTCCAAGCTCTTTTTTGATCTGCTTCATTTGCTCATTAAGATAAAAATCTTTTTGCGCTTTAGTGACTTTTTCTTGGATCGATTTGCTAATTTTAGCCTCTGTTCGAGCGATCTCGATATCGGTTTTGATTAACTCAAGAACTGTGTATAATTTTTTCTGTAAGTTATTTTCAGCAAGCACTTTTTGCTTGAATTCTACTGTGCTGCTCAAATAAGTAGCGATTAAATTCACCACATCATAAGGCGATTTCACCTTTAATAGTGAAGACAGAACCTCTGCAGTAATTTTTTTATTGAACTCTGCTAATTTAGAAAAGCTTTCAATGCAACCCTTGATAAGACTGAGTATTTCTTTGTTTTCAACGACAATATTTAGATCAGGAACCAGATCAACCGCACAAATAAATGCATCAGCAGAGGCAATAATTTTAAGAACTTTTGCCCTCATTAATCCTTGGATAATAACCTTCAAAGTGCCGTCAGCCATGCGTGTAGATTCTATAATACTACACAAAACGCCAACATTATGAATGTTTTTTTGATCAAAAGCATCGTGATCGGGATTAGTTTGCGTTACGGCAAAAATTGGTATCTTGCTGCGCTTAGCCTCTTCAACGCCCTTCACTGATTTTTCACGACCCACTAAAATTGTTGTTGTCATGTGAGGAAAAACCACCACATCTCTCAATGGTAATGTGTAAAACACTTGTGGCTGTAGGGCGCTGCCATTTTCTGGTTTATTTTGTTGATCGGTCATTTTATAAATTGTAAATTACTATTGAGTTTAATGTTTATCAAAAACAAATTAAATAACAGCTGAAATTATGATCTTTGTTATATCTGCGATTCTTATCTTACCATACTTTTTCTTCTACTTACAACTGAGAAAAAGCACTATAGAGCTACAAAAGACTAAATCACAAAATTTGGTTTTAGATGAAAGAATTAAAAATTTGAGCCATGATTTAAGCGCCCAGAATCATAAACTCAAAACACTGGAAGAAGATAATAATGACTTACGTAATTTTAAAGGGCGATATGAACATGCTCAGGGTGAGATCAACGGGCTCTATGCTGAAAAGACAAAGAATCTTGCGCAGGCTGATGTTTTGAATCATAAAATTCTTTCATTTGAGAAGCAAAAAGAACTATTGGCGCAAAATCTACAACAGTTAGAAAAAGAAAAATCAGAATGGCAAAAAAGCAAAGAAACAATCTTGTTGCAACTTTCTGAAGAAATGATCAAAAAAAATCATGAGCAGCATGCGCAGCTTACAGCTACACAGCAAGAGAATATCACAAAAACTACCGAAAATCTCTTCAAAAATTTTGAAAGCGTGATGACAAAGGTGCAGAATTTGGATGAAGAAGTTAAAAAATCCTCTACTTTGGTTAATGACACAAGAAGTGCTCTACTTACTCCGGGGCATGCTGGGCGCTCTGCTGAAATCACACTAGAAAATATCCTTAAAGCTTCTGGCCTTAAAGAGCGCGCCGCCCTTGATGCTGTCGGTGATTACATTTTGCAATCACATTTTGCCAATGCTAACGAGCTAGAAACCAAGCGCCCCGACGCTATTCTATTTTTGCCAAATAATTATATTTTAATCATCGATAGCAAGTCTTCGTCACATTTTCTCGATTTATTTGCCGCCCGTCAAAATGGTGATTTAACCAGCGAAAAAGCCATTCTAGCCAAGTTAAAAGAAAGTATGCGTCGCCATGTTGAAGGATTAAAAAAGCGCGATTACGCTAAATTTTTTAACGAAGAAATGCGTCTCAATAATTTCTCCGATTACAAAGTAATGAATGTGATGTTTTTGCAAACCGAGCAAATGCTTGAAACTGTCAGCGAAATCGATGAACATTTTTTCCAAAAAACCATGGAAAGCGGAATTCATTTGGCGACGCCAATTTCTTTGATTCACTTACTCAACAATGCCAAATTCTTGATTGATCGCATCAAACAGCAAGAAAATATCATCGAATTAAAACATGAAGTTGCAAAATTATTGGATAATATTTTCTTCGTTACAAAAGAATCAAAAGAAGTGGGAAACAGCTTAAAGAAAGGCTTGAAGGCCTATAATGAAATGTCAAAAAGATTTAACAGCAAGATTATTCCTGCGGTTAAAAATATTGGCGATCTCGGAATTTCTAGCAAAAAAAGTAGTGAGATTCGTTTGTTAGAAAGCTATGATGTTGACGAAGATTTAACAGAATACGATACACAATGACCACTATTCACAAAAAAACCTTGAAAATTATCACCAGAACTTAATTATCAAAAAAACAATTAACTTCTATAATCATGAGCAATCAATCAAGCGTACACGAAATCGGCATAATAAAGCTATTAAAAAATACCAAAACCCTTTTTATAAAAAATCTGGCGAAGATTTTTTTATTACTCGCAATATGTTTTGCGGTTGCCTTTATTTCTTTTGCTCTCAATCTTACAATCATCGAAACCCTTGATGGCGATGCAGCAAAAGGCCTTGTCGTTGTCTTAAGTATAATGACTTTCTATATTTATTATGTCTTAAATTTTATCATCGTAAAATCAATTGATAGCGGACAAGGATTGATTAGATCAACCGTCACCATCCTTAAAAAAACCATACCATTATTTTTAACTTACATCCTAATCACTGTTTGCGTATCGCTAGTTTTTGCTATGCCATTTATTGCATTTAAAACGTTGCAAGCGCCCGAAATTGAATTTACCACAAAGGTCATCACCTGCTTATTTGCAATCATAACGGCAATATTTTGTATATTTTTTACAATACGCCTATGGTTCGTAAATTATGTTTTAATTTTGGAAGAAAAATACTACCTAAAATCAATAAAGCTTAGTTTTAAATATAGCAAAAAACATGTTATTTCATTGTTGCTAAAAAATATTGTGATTATTCTTGGTGCAGTGGTGGCATCTTTTATCATCTTATTGCCATTTATACTCATCGCGTTTTTGTTAACCGATAGCAGCTTGTTTGATCAAGATATATTTAAAAAAGAAACTCTGAATTCAATCGTTACTTATATTCCGCAACAATTTGTCTTTATTGCCAATTATTTGTTGTATAAGTTTTATCGCGCGAAGCATTAGTTCTTCTGCCTAAAATTTATTCTTAGTTAGTTCACGCAAAGCCCCAGTGATAAGGTTTTCCAGCGTAATCTCAGCATTCTTTTTAGTTAGCAATGAAATCACCTGCAAAGCATCGGCCTTCTTATAGCCAAGATTCTCTAGGGCAGAAAGCGCATCTTGCGCCGTTACATTTTGTGGCATCATCATTTCTGCATTGCCTGATATAGGCATAAATCCAATATCAATCCCCAATTTTTTTGGGCTATCACGCAGCTCAGTTACAATCCGTTGAGCCAGCTTCGGCCCAATACCAGAAACCTTTGAGAACGATTTTATATCACCAGAAACCAACGCTTTCGCCAAATCTTCCACCACAAAAAAACTGAGAATTTTAAGCCCAACCTTAGCGCCAACACCCTGCACTTTTGTTAATTCGCTAAACCAGATTTTTTCAATCTCACGCGCAAAACCATAAAGCTCGATGGCGTCTTCTTTGACAAGGGTTTCGATGATTAGAGAAATCTCTTTTTCACGCGGAAATTGCTTCAAAAACTCTGCGGTTTTTTGCGATAAAAACACCACATAGCCAACGCCCGCAACATCAATTATACATTTATCTTCTTGCAAAGAATCTATAAAACCACGAAGCTTACCTATCATATTTATTAAATTAATTCGACCAAAACCAATGAATCTAGACAATATTGAGTGGCTAGAAGAAATCAATCCAGTAAATTTTAACGACGCCGTATCCTTTATGGAAAAGCGCGTCGCTCAAATAATTGCTGGCGAGGCAAATCAACTAATCTGGATCGTTGAGCATCCGCCACTTTACACCGCTGGCGTTAGTGCTCGCGATGAAGATGTGCTGCAAAAAACTAACATCCCAATTTATAAAACCAATCGCGGCGGCAAGCACACCTATCACGGCCCTGGGATGAAAATTATCTATGTTATGCTAGATCTAAAAAAAATCTTCGCACCAGGAGCGCCTGATATTGCTCGCTTTGTAGAGTTTCTTGAGAATTGGGTGATCGGATTTTTAGCAGAATTTGGTGTTAGGGGTGAAATAAAAAAAGGTCGCGTCGGCATTTGGGTTGAAAATAAAAGCAGAGAAGAAAAAATCGCCGCCATCGGTATTAAAATCAAAAAATGGGTCAGCTATCATGGTATCGCAATCAATATCAATCCTGATCTGGCAGCGTTTGATATTATTGTTCCTTGTGGCATAAAAGAGTTTGGAGTTACGTCACTTGAAAAACTGCAAAAACTTGAAAATAAAAACATCAACGCCATTATCAAAAAAAGTTTTACTGCAAAAATTTGAGATAAAAAACATTATCAAAAAAGTTTTCAATAAAAATTATGAGATTTTTAACTCTATTATTTAGCTTAATTATGCTTGAAAACACAGCTCTCGCCAACAAATCCAAGCAAGAAGCCGCCATCCTTGCAGGCGGCTGCTTTTGGGGCATGGAAGAATTATTCAGCAAGGTTCCGGGGGTTATTAAAACCAATGTTGGCTATACTGGAGGCAATGTTGCAAATCCATCTTATAAACTAATCACAACCGGCTTAACAGGGCACGCCGAAGCAATTGAAATTGTTTTTGATCCACAAAAAATTAGCTATGAAAAAATCCTCAAATTCTTTTTTACAATCCACGATCCCACCACGCTAAATCGCCAACAAAATGATGCGGGAACACAATATCGCTCAGAGATTTTTTATCTCGATGATGAACAAAAAAAGATCGCCGAATCAGTGATTGCAGAGGCGGAGAAATCTGGAGTTTTTAAAAGCAAAATCACTACTTTAGTGGCAAAAGCAGAAAAATTTTATCCAGCGGAAGAATATCA
>SHWK01000030.1 GCA_009693885.1 Rickettsiales bacterium | reverse complement strand
TAGGCATGCAGCAAGAGAGGAGACATAAAACTAGTGGAAAAATAGTATGGCGCACTCGGCGGGATTTGAACCTACAACCTCCTGATCCGTAGTCAGGTGCTCTATCCAATTGAGCTACGAGTGCGTAAAATATAGGCAAAAGAACTTTGCCTATGGGAAAATGAGCAAACTATCCAGCAACTTTCGCTGATTTCTTAGCAATTTCTTTAACTTCTTGCTCTATCTTCGCAGGTTTTTTATTTCCTGCAATACCTAATTTTTCACGAACCAGATTTTCTAGCTCATCCGCAACTTTTGGATTTTCTTTTAGATAGGCTTTAACATTCTCTTTGCCTTGGCCAATTTTAGCACCTTTATAAGCATACCAAGAACCCGATTTTTCAATAACATTATATTTTGTTGCAAGCTCGATAACTTCACCAATACGCGAAATGCCTTCACCATAGATGATTTCAAAATCAGCTGTTTTAAATGGTGGTGCAACTTTGTTTTTTACTACTTTAACACGAGTTTCATTGCCCAGAACTTCTTCTTGATCCTTGATTGGCGAGCCACGGCGAATATCCAAGCGCACCGAAGCATAAAATTTAAGTGAGTTTCCGCCTGAGGTTGTTTCGGGAGAACCAAACATCACGCCGATCTTCATGCGGATTTGGTTGATGAAAATAATTGTAGAATTGCTCTTAGAAACAGTAGATGTTAATTTGCGCAAAGCCTTGCTCATCAAGCGCGCCTGTAGGCCCATTTGGTTATCGCCCATGCCACCTTCAAGCTCAACTAATGGCACTAAAGCTGCCACTGAATCGATCACCACTAAATCAATTGCACCTGAGCGCACTAGAGTATCAACGATTTCAAGCGCTGCTT
Organism: Rickettsiales bacterium; assembly: GCA_009693885.1. Classification (GTDB taxonomy): domain Bacteria; phylum Pseudomonadota; class Alphaproteobacteria; order Rickettsiales; family UBA1997; genus CAMCFD01. The sequence goes on along the minus strand of SHWK01000030.1, from coordinate 8,864 downwards.
CACCATTATCTGGTTGCGAAATAATCAAGCTATCAAGATTGATGCCAAGATTGCGTGCATAAGATGGATCGAAAGCGTGCTCGGCATCAATAAAGGCGCAAGACAAGCCAGCTTTTTGAGCTTCAGCGATTGCGTGCAAAGTTAGAGTGGTTTTGCCTGATGATTCTGGTCCGTAAATTTCTACGATTCTGCCGCGCGGATAACCGCCAACACCTAAAGCCGAATCAAGCGCGAGTGATCCGGTAGAAATAACTTCAACATCCATTACAGCTTTTTGGCCCAAGGTCATTACTGATCCTTTGCCAAATTGTTTATCGATTTGTGCTAATGCTGCTTCGAGGGCTTTTTTGCGGTCTGTCATGTGGTCTCCTTTTTGGTTGTGTTTTATGTTTATTTGTAATTTTTAAAAAATCACAAGAAAATTTCTCAATTTTAATTCTACTTTATTTGTTAGCAGAATTTAAATTTAAGCAATTATACCCAAACTCAGTCGCTTAAATCAATCCACAAAAAACAATTTTGTAAAAAACTTTCTTTTTCTATACCAAACCTGATTCAAACCACCGATCTTTTTCAATCAGGTTTCGATATTCGGGATCCCAGCAAGTGGGGCGCCACCAGTGTGGCGAAAAAAAATTTAAAATATACTGATTCGACTTCTTGAAGTTGATTCAGTATAGAATATCCCTCACCAACTATTTTTTCAACAATTTCAACATGGTTTCTCCAAGCAATGCAGGACTATCAGAAATAACAATCCCCGCACTTTTCATCGCAGAAATCTTATCCTCCGCACCGCCTTTTCCACCAGAAACAATCGCCCCAGCATGCCCCATTCTACGACCTTCAGGAGCAGTTTTGCCAGCAATAAAGCCAACACATGGTTTGGAACGACCTTTTTTAGCTTCTTCTTTTAAAAATTCTGCAGCATCTTCTTCATCGGAACCGCCAATTTCACCAATCATAATAATTGATTCAGTTTGTGGATCAGACAAAAATAGATCGAGACAATCAATAAAAGTTGTGCCATTAACTGGATCGCCGCCAATTCCGATACAAGTGCTTTGACCAAGGCCTGCTTTGGTTGTTTGGTGCACCGCTTCATAGGTTAAAGTGCCTGAACGCGAAACAATTCCAACAGAACCAGCTTTGTGAATATGCCCAGGCATGATGCCGATTTTGCATTCACCAGGAGTGATGATTCCGGGACAGTTTGGCCCAATCAAGCGTGATTTAGAACCCGCCAATGCTTTTTTTACTTTTACCATATCAAGAACAGGAATGCCTTCGGTGATGCAAACGATGAGTTCAATTTCTGAGTGAATAGCTTCAAGGATCGCATCAGCAGCGAATGGCGGCGGCACATAAATAACTGAAGCATTACAATCAGTCGCTTTGCGCGCATCACAAACTGTATCAAAAACTGGCAAGCCAAGATGCGTGGTTCCGCCCTTTCCAGGAGTGACTCCGCCGACCATTTTTGTGCCATAAGCAATTGCTTGCTCTGAATGGAAAGTGCCTTGCGACCCAGTAAATCCTTGGCAGATAACTTTGGTATTTTTATTAACTAATACTGACATTTTTTCTTAAAAATTATTGTAAATATTTCTTATATTTTTTAAAGGATTTAGCTTTGTTTCTCAAGCTATTTTTCAGCGATATAAACCACCGCTAAAACAATCCTAACTTATCGCCTCAGCATCTTTCACCGCTTTAACGATTTTTTGTGCCGCATCACCAAGATCATTGGCCGCGATAACTGCAATGCCTGATTTTGTGAGAATTTCTTTTCCAAGCTCAACATTGGTACCCTCAAGACGCACTACTAAAGGCATCGATAGATTAACTTCTTTTGCTGCCTCGATGATTCCGTTAGCGATAATATCACAACGCATGATACCTCCAAAAATATTAACCAAAATTCCTTTAACATTTGGATCAGATAAAATAATTTTGAAAGCCTCAGTGACCTTCTCACGCGTGGCTCCACCGCCAACATCCAAAAAGTTTGCTGGCGATGATCCATAAAGCTGAATAATATCCATTGTAGCCATTGCAAGCCCTGCGCCATTGACCATGCAGCCAATTTTGCCATCCATTTTTACATAGTTTAAATCGAATTTTGAAGCTTGACTTTCAAGCGGCTCTTCTTCATCCAAATCACGCAGCTCGCGGATTGCTTCATGGCGGAAAAGAGCGTTATCATCAAAATTTATTTTTGCGTCAAGGGCAATAATATCACCTTCGGTCGTTTCAACTAAAGGGTTGATCTCAAGTTGAGACATATCACAATCAACAAAAGCGTTGTAAAGTGAGAAAATTATTTTAACGAATTTTTTAAGCACATCACCCTTTAAACCTAGAGCGAAGCCAAGTTTGCGCGCATGAAATTGTTGGATTCCTGCTGCAATATCAACTTTTACTGAGATAATTTTTTCTGGATGTTTGGCTGCGACCTCTTCAATCTCAACGCCGCCTTCACTTGAAGCCATAAAAACAATTGCCTTACTTTTGCGATCAACTACTGCAGAAAGATAATATTCATGCTTAATGCTCGAACCAGCTTCAACATATAAACGCTTGACTAGCCTGCCTTCAGGGCCAGTTTGGTGAGTGATTAATGTCATCCCCAAAATTTGCGAAGCCTTTTCTTTTACTTCTTCAATTGATTTTACAACTTTAACGCCGCCAGCTTTGCCGCGCCCACCAGCGTGGATTTGCGCCTTTACTACAAAAATTTTATTGTCATTATTTTGCAATTCTTGCGCCGCATCGACCGCTTCTTTAACGCTAAAGGCGTGATGACCCTCTGGCACAGCAACGCCGAATTTTTTTAGCAACTGCTTTGCTTGATATTCGTGGATATTCATAATTTTTGCTAATATCGATTGGAAAAAAAGAGGGTGTATTGTAGGTTTTTAAGTTCGAGAAATCAAGTAAATACAATTTTTTACGCACAAAATGCCTAATTATCTGATTCTGCGCCCAGAAGAGAGTGCTAAAAAAACTACAGAACTTTTGCAAACTAAGGGCTTTAATGTTATTATTGAGCCTATTTATTTTGTTGAAAAACTTACCCCTATTGTTGCCGATAAAAGCCCGCAATCCCTTATAATTACTAGCTCAAACGCTTGTGATGCTATTATAAATTCTGGCCTTGCGCTTGATGTTAAAATTTTTGCCGTTGGCTTGCAAAGCGCAGAAAAACTGCTGGCTTGCGGATATAAAAATATTTTTCATCCAACAAAATCTTCAGCGGAAGATTTAAAAAACCTTATCATCAAAAATCTCGATCCCAAAAATGGCAAAATTTTATATTTTTGCGGTGATTCGATAACTCTCAATTTTAAATTAGAGCTAGAGCCAATTGGCTTTATGGTAGATAAGATTCTTTCTTATAAAATAAAATGGCACACTAATTTTTCTGCTGAATTTTTGCAAAAAATTTCTAGGCAAAAAATTGATTTTGTGTTAATTTACTCACAAAATAGCGCGAGAAAATTTTATCAATTGTTGAAAAATAATAATCTTCTTGAATATTTTGCTGATTCTAAGCTATTGTGTTTGAGTGATAAAATAGTTGCGACATCGAAGGAGCTAGGTTTTAGAAATGTTGAATATTTTGCGTTTTAAAAATTTAGAAATTTGAAGTTAGAAGAAGAAGCTCTGCTGCTCAGACGCCGCGCTCATCTGATTTAAAGCAAGCGTAGCTTGCGATGAGACGCAGAACTCGCCTCAGAGCCTCTTCTTCTAACTTCAAATTTCTAAATTTTTAAAACGCAAAATATTCAACATTTCTAAAACCTAATCACTATATTTAGCGAATCAAAAAAATATGTCAGAAACAATCAAGGTGGTGAAAAAAAAATCCAGTTTTCTTACAAAAATTATTATTATTTTTGCAATAGTTTTTGCTGGATATGTCGGTCTTCGATACTGGAAATTCAAGGCAATACAACGCCTCAACTCGCAAACAGAAACTAGCAAATTCAATAGCATTGAAAGTGAAATTTTTGATCTTTCGAGCGACGATAAAAATCACGATGATACTTTTGACGATAGCAAGCTTTCCGATATTACGCTAACTGAGCTCAAAGAAGGCGGCGCCGAATTCATCTATCAATTGCTACTCAAAAACCAGGTGCAAATTGGCGATCTAAAAACCGATATTCAGAGCCTAAAAACTGAATTTGCTAAATATAAATCACAAGAAAAAGCGGGGAAAATAATTTTTACTTATGTTGATTTGCGCCAAAGATTTTATGCGGGACAACCCTTCTCTGAAACTTTAAAAGGCCTTGAAACCCTTGCAGTTCTTGATAAAAACCTTCAAAGTAAAATCACTTTACTCAAGCAAAATTTAGACAAATTCCACGGTTCAAAAATTTTATTACAAAATTTTACAAAATTAATTCCTGATTTAATTGCCGCTAAAACTAACGATCCCAATAGCAGTTTAATCAAAAAAATCCGCCATAATCTTTCTAAATTAGTTGTAATTCGCAAATTAGATTCAAACACGCAAAGCGTTGATGGCATTATTCGCACCACTGAAGAATTTTTACAAAATGAAGATTTTATCAGCGCTTTAGATTCGTTCATTTTGCTAGAACAAAACTATCAAGAACTTTCACTGGAATTTTTAGAAACATTAAAATCAGCGGCAGCAATACAAAAAATTGATCAAGAAATTTTGCTCTATTTGCGCGGCTCGATTTAAAAAATTAAACAAACATGTTTACAATTTTGTGGTTCTTATTTGTTGCTTTTACCGCCACCATCTCATTGGTTTGGGTGCTTGATCACAACGGCACCGTGCTAGTTACTTGGCTTGGATATGAGACAAAAACCGATATACTCACCGCGCTTTTAATTGCGATAATTTTTGCTGCAGTTGTTTTTGTTTTTTCTTATATTTTAGCAAGAATTCTGGCGATGAAATTTCCTAGTCTCTTCAAATTACTTTTCAAAAAAAGTTATGTGAAGCGCCTTGAAACCACAATTCATCGGCATTGGCAAGGTATTGATCTTACCTCACAACTTTTACTTTCTTTAGAAAGCGATGATACAAAAGCATCTTTTGCTTTGCAGAAAAAACTCTCTTCTTTAATTAAAAATCCGCAATTAAATAATTTTTTCTTGGGCAAAATATATTATCAGGATAAAGATTTTTCTAAGGCCACCGAGTTTTTTGCTAAAATTCAAAATAGCAAATTTGCTAAAATTATGGAGCTCACTTGTCGCTTTGAAATCGCTGCAGAAAAACATGATAACTCTACTGCCATCGCCTATGCCAAACAAATTTTATCGCTTAAAAAAAATAATTCACGCATCATAAAATTGCTTTTCACTCTTTATAAAAAAGAAGGATTGTGGCAAGAAGCAAAAGCGCTAATTGATGATAATAATGCTAAATATTTTAGCGATGAATTGCAAAAGCGAGACAAGGCTACAATCAACAGCGCCATAGCTTTGGGATATTATCGCAAAAGGCTTTTTGGCAAAGCAATTAGCCATGCAAAACTTGCTTTGAAATCGGATGAAAACTTTTTGCCCGCTACAGAAATTCTACTTAAATCATGGATCAAACGCGGCTTTAGTTTTCGCGCAAAATACTTGATAAAAAAATCGTGGAAAGAAAATCCGCGCTTAATTTTTGCCACAATTTTTGATCTAATTAATCGCAAAGCAAAGCCACAAAAAAGGATCAAATCAATGAAAAAACTTGTTGCCTTAAACAACAAAACATATCTTGGCGATCTGGCTTTAGGACTTACCGCTCTAAGATGTGGTAGCTATAAAGAAGCTGAAGATTTTTTATATTCATCATTAGCAAAAGAAAAAACTTATCGCAACTATAAAGCTCTTGGCATAGTTGAAAAACTTTTGGGCAATAGCGAAAAGGCTAATCAATTTTTAGAAAATGCTTCGATGTTTACACGTGAAAATAGCTATAAATGCTCTACTTGTGGGCATTTGAGCTCTGCTTGGGCGGCAAAATGTCAATCTTGCCAAACCAGCAATAGCTTTGAATGGGGCAATTAGAATACTAGAATCAGCGGTTCTTTAATCTGACTATCTTAGCAACAAATTATGCTGAATCTTCTTGATCAACATAGATATTAACTAGAAAATTTTACCCTTAAAAATGATACAAAACCTTTCTCAAATAATCGAAAAATCTTTCGAAAATCGCGCTGAAATTAATTTTTCTACCAAAGGCGAAACACGCGATGCAGTCAATCAAACTCTGGCTTTACTTGATTCTGGATCACTCAGAATTTGTGAAAAAAAACCCGATGGTTGGCAAGTTAATCAATGGGTAAAAAAAGCAATTTTACTATCATTTCGTTTGAACGATAATTATCTCAGCAAACACACGGGAGTAAGCGGCGACGCTATTTCATTTTTTGACAAAGTGCCTTTAAAATTTGCCAATTGGGGTGAAGCAGAATTTCGTCAAGCAGGCTTTCGCGTCTTGCCTGGTGCGGTTGTGCGCCATTCTGCCTTTATCGCCAAAGGTGTTGTATTATTGCCGTCATTTGTAAATGTTGGTGCTTATGTTGATGAAGGATCGATGATTGACACTTGGGCCACTGTGGGCTCTTGCGCACAAATCGGAAAAAACTGCCACATCTCTGGCGGCGCAGGAATCGGCGGGGTTCTTGAGCCCTTGCAAGCCAATCCAGTTATCATTGAAGATAACTGTTTTATCGGCGCACGCAGCGAAATCGCCGAAGGTGTTATAGTTGAAACTGGCTCAGTAATTTCTATGGGCGTTTATATTGGCGCTTCGACAAAAATTATTGATCGCGAAACTGGTGAAATTTTCTATGGCCGCGTTCCCGCTTACTCTGTTGTGGTTCCGGGTAATATTGCTTCTAGCAAGGGCGCGAAGGATATTTCACTTTATGCCGCAGTAATTGTAAAAAAAGTTGATGAAAAAACACGCAGCAAAACCTCAATTAATGAATTATTGCGCGATTAATAAACCATAAAACGCAACCTTATGGTTTTGTTAAATTGGCTAGGTATTTAAAAAATGATTAAACATAAAATTTTACGATGTTTTTTGACGCAAAAATTCTCACTTCATTACTTTTTATCACCCTCTGCCTAGTAACTATTTTTGCCGTCAAAACCCGCACCAGCACCATCTCTACACTAATCGTTGCCCATCTAACTTTAATACTTTTTTTTAGCCTCACCATCGCCAACTACAACTCTTTTAAAGAAATAGTTTTAACGCTGATCGCCTATTTAATGACGGTATTATTTTTAATCACCAAATATGATACGATTAAAAAAAATGATGATGCGCCCTTACAAATCAAGCCTTCCTTCTATATTAAAATTTTCGCCGGATTTGTTTTTTTTATGGTTTTTTCTTCGATGCTTTATTTAACCAACAGCGCTTTTTATAGCATGAAAAACATTCGCAATAACCAAGAAGCCCAGATCCACCTTAATCCCACGCCACTATCATCCGAGCCAAGTGAAAGAAAAAAAATCCGACTAAAGAAAAAACTCAGTGAAAATTTTTTACTAAAACGCTCCTCTGATGTGATCTTAATAATCATCGCTACAACCAGCATTATCCTGCTTTTGCGACGCAAAAAAAATACTATAGAATCATGAATCTCTATCAAATTTTTCGCCCATTAATTTTTAAATTAGATGCTGAAACTGCGCATAATTTAGCGATTAATTTTCTCAAATATTTTCCTAATTTAGCCACTAGCTGCACAATAAATAAGCAATATAAAAACTTGCAACAAAACTTGTGGGGCCTTGATTTTAAAAGCCCTCTCGGCATGGCAGCGGGTTTTGATAAAAATGCCGAAGCGGTAAAAGCTTTGCAACAGTTTGGCTTTGGATTTGTTGAAGTAGGAACAGTTACACCAAAAGCACAAACAGGAAATGATAAGCCAAGACTTTTTCGTCTAGCAGAAGATCAGGCAATAATCAATCGTCTAGGCTTTAATAACAAGGGCGCAGAAGTATTCGCAAAAAATATTGAAAACTTATTTTATGCCGATTCGCATTCTGCTTGCAGAAATTCTTGTGCAGCAAAAAACCACAAAAATGCTGTTGCAACAAAAAATCTACAACACAAATCGCACAAAAATATTTTGGGAATAAATATCGGCAAAAATAAAGATACTGAAAATGCAATTAGTGATTATATTTTGTTGCTCGAAAAGTTCTACGAAGCCGCTTCTTATATAACTGTAAACATATCATCCCCCAACACAAAAAACCTGCGCGATTTGCAAAAAGAAGATCAGTTGGATTTATTTTTATCGGCATTAATGAGCAAAAAAAATGAGCTAGAAAAACTGCACAATAAAAAAACTCCAATATGGCTTAAAGTCGCTCCAGATCTAACTATAGAAGAACAAAAAACCATCGCCACAATCGCACTAAAAAACAAAATTGATGCACTAATTATCAGCAATACCACCATCTCCCGCTCAGAAAATCTAAAAAGCAAAAACGCCCAAGAGTCAGGCGGATTAAGCGGTCAACCCCTATTCGAAAAATCAAACGAAGTACTAAAAAATTTCTATAGATTTACTGAAGGACAGATTGCCCTAGTGGGAGTAGGTGGCATCACCAATGCCCAAGATGCTTATACTAAAATAAAATGCGGCGCAAGTTTAGTGCAAATCTATTCTGGCCTTATATATCAAGGCTTTGGCGCAGTTGAAAAAATCACAAAAGAGTTGAGTGAGTTAGTAAAAAAAGATGGTCTGGAAAATATTTCGCAAGCAAGAGGAAGTTTAGCAGAAAATTAGAGTTAGCGATATTTAACATACATATTATATGTTAAATCATGACATATAATTCTTGACTTACTTAGA
>SHWK01000029.1 GCA_009693885.1 Rickettsiales bacterium | reverse complement strand
GCCGCCAGCACTTGCTTGATGATCAATATTTTTCTCGTGTTGAGGCGATAAATTATACCATGAACCACGATGATGGGCAGGCTCATTGGGATTTATATGATGCTGATATATTATTAGTTGGGGTTTCGCGCACTTCTAAGTCTCCAACTAGCGTCTATCTATCTTGCCGTGGATATAAAACGGCTAATATTCCATTTGTTAGTGTAGAAACCGTGCCGCCAAGTATTTTTGATTTGAAAAAACCATTAATTGTTGGTTTAATTATTAATCCTGAAAAATTAATCCAAATCAGACAAAGTAGATTAATTTCACTTGGACAAGAAACGCCAACCGATTATATTGATCTGGAGGCCGTGAAACAGGAGGTTGCGCAATCACGAAAATTATTTGCAAAATTGAATTGCCCAGTTATTGATGTGACAAAAAAATCAGTCGAAGAAACTGCGGTAAGAATAATTCAGCTTCTACAAGAGAAAAAATTAAAAGTGCTATAAAGTTTAAAAATGACACGCAAGTGCATTTTTCAAAATAAATACAGAGTTATAAAAAATGACACGCAAGTGCATTTTTCAAAATAAATACAGAGTTATAAAAAATGACACGCAAGTGCATTTTTCAAAATAAATATAGAGTTATAAAAAATGACAAAGCGCAACCTTCTAATCGTTGATGATGAACCAACACAATGTAAAATTCTTAAAAAATTTATTGGCAATATGGGCCATAATTTTTTAATCATGAATAGTGGCGTTGAGGTAATTGATTTTTTTATCAATAAAACAGTAATTGACGGTATTACCGCTAATGATATCGATGTAATGTTGCTTGATTTATCAATGCCGGATGTTGATGGTTTAACTGTGCTGAGAAAAATTGAGCGCATCAAAGGAAATATTCAAATAATCGTACTAACTGCAAGTGAAGATATCGCTTTAGCAGTTAATGCTATAAACCTTGGCGCTACTGATTATATCATCAAAGGCAAGGATGATATTTTTGCTCGCCTTACAGCTTCAATCAACAATGCTATTGATAAAAAAAATCTAAAATACCAAGTTTCCAATTTGGTGCGCAAAGATCAAAATCAAGTAGCTTTCTATGATATTATTGGCCAGAGCGATATTTTGGTTCAAGCGATTGATCTAGCAAAAAGAGCAGTCAATCTTTCAATACCACTTTTAATAAAAGGATATGAGGGCTCTGGAAAAGAGTTAATTGCTCGCGCTATTCACGGTTCAGGAATAAGATCAGGCAAATCTTTTATAGTGATAGAATGTGATATGCTTGATAGTGCTACCGCTATTGAAGATTTATTCGGTATAGAAAAAAGCGCTTCAAGTGATAAGTCGAAAATCGGCAAATTTCGTGAAGCTGAAGGAGGTACAATTTTCTTCAAAAAAATTGACGCTCTCAATTCAGAAATTCAAACAAGATTGGTGCACTTTTTGCAAGATGGAGAATTCTATTCTATTGGTGGCAGCAGAGCAATAGTAGCAAATGTTCGTCTTATTGCCTCAACCAGCAAAGATCTCGCAAAATTAGTGACAGAAAAAAAATTTCGTGAAGATTTAAGATATGCCATTTCAATATTTCCAATCATCATTCCTTCTTTAAAAGATCGCGGCGAAAAAGATGTTATGATGTTGGCGCAACATTTTTGTCGCACCTTCAGTATCAATGAAAATAAAAAAATTAAATTGATCAATGAAGCTGTAACAAATTTATTAAGCAATTGCGATTGGAAGGATAATGTTAGACAGTTAAAAAATTATATTTTTCGCGCGGTAGTGCTTTGTGATAACGATTCTCTTGAAGTCGAGCATTTTCCACAGCTATTAAATATTCAATTTGAGGGCAATAAAAAGTCTGATTTAACTAAAAAAAGAATTTCTTCAGCAACAGATAATTCTGTTGAAATTTTTAATGAACTAGGAATTTGTAAATCTCTTTCTGATATTGAAGAAGAAATTGCGCGCAAATTAATGGAAAAATTCAGTGGTAATATTTCTGAGGTAGCAAAACAACTAAACATCGCTCGCTCAACGCTTTATCGTAAGTTAAAAATTGAAGAAGAAATCGACGGTTAAAAATATATAATTTTATGAAAAAAATAAAAACAGCAGTTTTTCCAGTTGGTGGTCTTGGCACACGATTTTTGCCAGCAACAAAATCTTTACCAAAAGAAATGTTGCCAATCGCCAATAAGCCAATCATTCAATATGCTTTTGAAGAAGCGCGCGACGCAGGAATAGAAAAATTTATTTTTGTTACTGGGCGCAATAAAAATGCTATCAATAATCACTTCGATCATGTTTATGAATTAGAATCAAAACTTGACGAAAGCAATAAATCAAAAGAGCTAGAGCAGGTTGTTGCATGGCTTCCCGGTGCAGGACAAATTGCTTTTGTTCGTCAGCAAAAACCTTTGGGTTTGGGTCACGCCGTATGGTGCGCCCGCAATTTTATTGCCGATGACGAGCCTTTTGTAGTAATTCTTGCTGATGAAATGTTGGCACAAACCAAAGGTCGCAAGCGCAATTTTCTTGGCACAATGATTGATGCTTACTATAAAAAAGGCGAGCTTTCTAATTTCATCGCTGTTGGTGAGGTTGAAAATAAAGATACTTCAAAATATGGAATCATTAAAATAAAAGGTGCGGATAAAATTATTGATATGGTTGAAAAACCTCAGCCAAAAGATGCGCCATCAAACCTTGCTATTACTGGTCGCTATATTTTACAGCCAGAAATTTTTAAATATTTAGAAAATTTTGAAGTTGGTTCAGGTAATGAAATTCAGCTTACTGATGCAATGAAAAAAATGTGCAAAAAATCTCCTTTTTATTACAAAAAAATTGATGAAGAGAGATATGATTGTGGAAATGTTCTGGGATATTTAGAGGCCAATATTGCCTTTGCACTCAATAATCCCGCTATCTCTTCTGAAGTACAAAAAATCTTAGAGAAATATTCAAAAAATTTTAAACATCAATTTTAAATAATGAAAAATAAAACAGCATTAATTTTTCCTGGACAAGGATCACAAGTGGTTGGAATGGGCAAAGATCTATATGAAAATTTTGCCTGCGCTCGTGAAATTTTTACAAAAACTGATCAAATTCTTGGTGTAAATTTATCCAAAATAATATTTGAGGGCCCTAGTGAAGAGCTAACCAAAACAGAAAATGCACAACCAGCTTTGATGGTTGTTTCAATGGCAATAATTGAAATTTTAGAAAAAGAATTTGGTAAAAAAGTTGTTGATATGGCTTCTTTTGTAGCGGGGCATTCTTTAGGAGAATATTCAGCGCTTTGTGCCTCTAAGGCTCTAAGCCTTGAAACTACCGCAAAATTATTACAAATTCGTGGACGCGCAATGGCAAAATGTGGTGAAAAAACACAAGGCGCAATGGCCGCAGTGCTTGGCGTTGATATTGCAGTTGCGGAAGCAATTGCAGCAGAAGCCGCAGCTGGCGAGGTTTGTCAGGTTGCTAATGATAATTCAGTTGGGCAAATTGTTTTAAGTGGATCAAAATCTGCGATTGAAAGATCGCTTGAAATCGCTAAAGCAAAGGGTGCAAAGCGAGCAATTATGTTACCAGTTAGTGGCGCATTTCACTCAGAGTTAATGTCTGATGCAGCTTTTGCTATGGCTAAAGCCTTGGTTGATGCAGAGGTTAGGTCACCATTGGTGCCTTTGATAGCAAATGTTACGGCGCAAAAAGTTACAGATTCTCAGCAAATAAAAGAATTGCTAATAAGACAAATTACCGGGTCAGTAAAATGGCGCGAAACCATGCTATTAATGGATCAAAATGGCATTGAAGAAGTAATAGAAATTGGCTCAGGAAAAATTCTCTGCGGTTTAGTCGGAAGAACTTGCCCTAACATGAAATCGCGTTCAATTCAAAATCTTGAAGATATAAAATTGTTCGCTAGCTAATGAAAAAAAATAAAAAAACTCTCTCGCAAGCATTGCGCAGCAACCTTATGCGACGCAAACAAACAAATGAAATAAAAATGACTGAACCAAAAAAATTAGAAAAAATCTACGAAGGAAAAGCAAAAGTGCTTTATGCAACTGATGATAAAAATTTGTTAATTCAATATTTTAAAGATGATGCAACCGCTTTTAATAATTTAAAAAAAGATGTAATTGCTGGCAAAGGTATTTTAAATAATGCGATTTCTGAGCGCATCATGCTAGACGTTTCTAGGTGCGGCGTGCCAACGCATTTTATAAAAAAACTTAATGAGCGTGAGCAATTAATTAAAAAGGTTTCGATAATTCCGCTAGAAGTAATTGTCAGAAATATCTCTGCGGGATCAATGGCTAAAAGGCTTGGCATCGAAGAAGGCTTGCAATTACAATCTCCAGTTTTTGAAATTTGCTATAAAAAAGATGCGCTGGGCGACCCGCTAATTAATGATGATCATGCGGTGAATGTGCTTCAGGTTGTAAGCTTCGAGCATCTTGCTGAAATAAAAAAATATACTCTAAAAATTAATCAATTTTTACAAAAATTATTTGCTGATATTAATATTAAATTAGTCGATTTTAAAATTGAGTTTGGTTTAGATTCTGATGGAAAAATATTATTAGCTGATGAAATTAGTCCCGATAGTTGCAGACTTTGGGATGCAAATACTTCTGAAAAATTAGATAAGGATCGCTTCAGAAGAGATTTGGGCGGATTGGTTGAAGCCTACACCGAAGTCGCTTCACGACTTGGCATTAAAATTTAATTTATTTACAAAAGTTGCGCTAAATTTTAGCGTGTAATCAAAAAATATTTTTTAAATTATGAAAATTAGAATCATCATCACTCTAAAAAAAGGTGTTTTAGATACTCAGGGCAAAGCAATTGAGGGGTCTTTAGTAAAAAATCTTGGCTTTGCGCAAATCTCGCAAGTTAGACAAGGTAAGGTTGTAGAGCTAGAAATTGCAGAAACTTCACAAGATAAAATCAAAGAAGTTGTTGATCAAATTTGTGATAAATTATTGGTGAATAAAGTGATTGAAGATTATTATTTTGAGGTTTTATAAATATCGATTAATGTCTGGTTCTGGGTGTTGATTTATCGCCATAGATTTTTAATTACACCCACATTTATTCCGTGGAGTCTTTCAATTAATGTCGCGGATGTGCTTTGCGATAATCTTTCGGCAGTTGAAACGCACCTTGCCAAATTCCAATCTTCTTCTCTTGCGCTTCCATTTCAAGCCTTGTCATTTCTGGGTCTGCTGGCCCAAATGTATAAGTGACTCCCATGCCATTGCGTATAATTTCTTGATTCATCATTATTTCGCCAACATAACATTCAGCAAGATAGCGATTATATTTATCGAACTTTTGATAATAGCATTTTACCTCTTTATTATTGGCAAAATTGAGCAAGAACACCTTCGAAATCTTGCCACATGGATATTCTTCATAATTAGCATCAAAACAAGTCTGGCTAAATTCTGGTGCATCAATTCCCATTAGGCGAATTTTTTTATCGTCAACTTTTATCGAATCACCGTCTGTTACTTTGGCGATTCCAGAAAATTCTTTATCAAGTTTTGTGTTAAGATTATTTGGTCGCGAAGCCATTGAAATAGCATCTTCTTGCGATAAATTAAAAAATAATACAGCAAATATTATGCAAAAAATAGTGGTAAAAATATTATTTTTTGTGGATATAAGTTTTGAGAGTTTAAAAATATTGGTGATTTTTTTCATATTTTTTTAATGGTGTTTTTGATTTAAACTTTATTTCGCATTAAAGTTTAAATCAAAATGATTTTTTTCTAGGAATTTGCCAGCTAAATAAAGCGAGCCGCAGATGATAACCAGAGCATGTTGCAAAGATTCTTTTTTTGCTAATAAATTATTTATTTTTCTAAAAGCATCATCAAAATCATCTGCTGAAATAGAATCTATTTTTAAATTTTTTGCAATTTTTAAAATTTCATTTTTATCGCGCGATTTACTCTCATCTGGGATTGTAAGTGTTATCAAAATATCGGTCTCATCTTTTATTTTATTTAAAAATCCTACACAATCCTTATCTTCTAGCATTGAAAAAATAACTATTTTCTTGATATTTTTTTGCGATTTTAAAAATTTCTGTACAGTTGTAGCGCCTTGCAAATTATGACTTCCATCTAGTATTAATTGACAATTTATTGGAAGCTTTTTGATGAATTTTCCGCTAGTTATTTTTTGTAAACGAGCGGGCCAAATAGTTTTTGTAAGAGCGGATTTTATTTGATCGATTGTGATTGGAAGCTTTATTTGATTAAGTGCCGCAACGATTGCCACTGTGGCATTTTCAATTTGATGTTCGCCATTTAGAGATGGAAAAGGAAAATCATAAAATTTATTTTTTATTCTGACTTCTATTGAAGTTGTATTTTTTTTATAATCAAAATCTTTGCCAAAAATATTTAATGAAGATCCTAGTTTTTTTGCTTGTTTCTCAATTGTTGCAAGCGCTGATGGTTTTTGCTTTGCAGCAATAACAGGACAATTTTTCTTGATAATTCCAGCTTTTTCATAAGCAATTTTAGCTAAAGTTTTTCCTAAAAAATCGGTGTGATCAAAAGAAATTGGCGTGATAATACTTAGTAAGTTTTTCTCTATAACATTAGTCGCATCAAGCCTTCCGCCTAATCCAGTTTCTAAGAAAAGAATATCAGCTTTTATGCGAGAAAATGCTAAAAATGCCGCAACAGTAATGCCTTCAAAAAAAGTTACATCAATTTGCGGATGCTGTGAAGCCGCTTCTTTGCAGGTTAAAAGGCATTCATTTAAAAATTCATCATCAATATTTTTGCCTGCCAAAACAATTCTTTCATTAAAAAAAACTAAGTGAGGCGAGGTGTAAGAATGCACTAAATATTGGCCTTCTTCAAAAATTGCGCGCAAAAAAGATAGGGTTGATCCTTTGCCGTTTGTGCCCGCAATATGGATTGTTGGTGGAAGTTTTTTGTGAGGATTATCTAGGCGCTCTAGCAAATCATAAACTCGTGTAAGGCCAAGCTCTATATCGCGATAGCCTTTAGGGTTGGGCCAAAATGGAAATTTCATGGCGAGTTAATGTCTCAAAAAAGTTTTATAAACACGATAAAGATGATAGTTAAATTGCGCGCCAAAAATAAAAATTAAATTTACCATATAAAAAAACATTAGATAAATCATGATACCAGCAAGGCTGCCATAAATAAAATTGAATTGATGAAAATTTTCTAAATAATAAGCGAATAATTTTTGTATTTGAATCCATAAAAAGACCGTCAATATTGCTCCGGGGAAGGTTTTGGTAATTTTTTGTTTTACATTGGGAATAACATAATAAAGCAGCGAAGTCGCGAAAACTAAAAAGACAAAAACCATTGATTGGCGCGCTTCTTGAGAATCGTAATGATCTAAAAATTTTAGTGATGATTCAATTTCTTTGATACTTAAAATTGATGGCGCAATAACAAAGACCATGATTCCAACCGCGATGCTGAAGGTGAGAATAAAAAACTCCATAATGCTAATTAGGCGACGCAACAAATAAGGTGGTGGCAAATGAACGCGATAAGCACGATTAAGAATGGTGCGACAGCCCTCTACCGAAGAGGACGCAGTCCATATTACGCCAATAATCGCAATTGTTAAAAAACTTTGTGGCGGACCAGAGACAATTTCGGCAACCCTTGGCAATAAAGATTTTGCGGCTTCTTCTGGCAAAGAATTTATTGTACTATAAATCACTTTAATTCCAAGTTCATCGCCACCAATATAACTAACAATTGAGATCAAAAAAATTAAAAAAGGAAAAAGAGAAAAAATACTTAAAAATGCTAAATAGCCAGCATGTTCAACGCCATCTTGACGAATAGTATCAACGATCGCTATCCGAAATATTTTTATTGGAAGAACAAAATATTTGCGAAAATAGTAAATTATTTTTAAGCGTTTGTTATGCATGTTTTGTATAAAATTTAACAGTTTTTGCGAAATAAAAAACCATCCAAAATAAATTTCTCGCGTGAGTAAATTTTTTGTGATTCTTGCCGCTTAGTATCTAAGGTTCCTATAATATTTGTACATCCGAAAGCTGCTGCTTGCCATTCAACCCAGCGCAGTAGCAGCTTACCAACCCCGATCCCGCGTTTTTGGCGATCAATCATAAAATCTTGAATCTCAAGCGCTTTGCCATGTTGTAATTTATGAACTACCTTTACGCCTACAACCCCAATACATCGGCCATTTTCAATCATTTGATCTTCAAGCACGGCAGCCATTTTATAGCCATCCTCCATCATCTCAAAAATAGTCTCTACATAGCTGTCTTTGTTTAGCTCGTCATAGATTTGCAACAAGACATTTAGGCTTTGATTGATATCCTCTCGAGTCCGCATTTCTTTTATTTGCATAAATAAATTGGCTATAATTATTAACTATATAAAGCTTTAACTATTGTAAAAAAAAATGCAATTCCCTTATTATATAAACCGTAGTGGCTAGGTTCGCCATAATTTAAACCATATAAATAGTTTTAGAAATGAAAAATCACAAAATTAAAAAAGTTGTTCTGGCTTACTCTGGTGGCCTTGACACCTCTGTTATTTTAAAATGGCTGCAAGAAGAATACAATTGTGAAGTGATCACTTTTACAGCAGATTTAGGGCAGGGTGAAGAGCTTGAACCCGCTCGCGCCAAGGCTAAAAAGCTCGGAGTGAAGCAAATTTTTATCGAAGATCTGCGCGAAGAATTTGTTCGCGATTATGTGTTTCCAATGTTTCGCGCTAATGCTCTATATGAAGGCGTCTACTTGCTTGGAACCTCAATCGCGCGTCCTTTAATCGCTAAAAAACAAATCGAAATTGCCAAAAAACTTGGAGCTGATGCAGTGTGCCACGGCGCTACTGGCAAGGGCAATGATCAAGTTCGCTTTGAGCTGGCATATTATGCCAATAAGCCTGATATTAAAGTTATCGCCCCTTGGCGTGAATGGGATCTAACCTCGCGCAGCAAGCTAATTGCTTACGCTGAAAAGCATGGAATTCCTATTGCCAAAGATAAACGCGGCGAAGCGCCATATTCAGTTGATGCAAATTTATTGCACACTTCTTCGGAAGGAAAAGTCTTAGAAGATCCTTCTAAACCAGCGCCAGAGTATGTTTATCAGCGCACAGTTTCTCCAGAAAAAGCACCAAATAAGCCAGAATTTATCGAAATTGAATTTAAAAAAGGCGATGCTTGTGCTATTGATGGCAAAAAAATGTCACCAGCAACAATTCTTACTAAGCTCAATGAAATGGGGGGTCGCAACGGTATTGGTCGTCTAGATCTAGTAGAAAATCGTTTTGTTGGAATGAAATCGCGCGGTGTTTATGAAACCCCCGGAGGCACGATTCTATTGGCTGCTCATCGTGCAATAGAATCAATCACGCTAGATCGCGAAGCTGCACATTTAAAAGATGAATTAATGCCGCGCTATGCCAGCCTTATCTATAACGGCTTTTGGTTTTCTCCAGAACGCGAAATGTTGCAATGTTTAATTGATAAATCACAAGATAATGTTGATGGCAAAGTAACGCTTAAATTATATAAGGGTAGTGTTTCTGTGGTTAGCCGTCAATCGCCTAAAAGCTTGTATTCTGAGGCTCATGTAACATTTGAAGAAGATTCTGTTTATGATCAAAAAGATGCGGCAGGCTTTATTAAATTGAATGCATTGCGATTAAGAATTGGCGCTAGAGTAAACGCTAAAACTAAAGCAAAAAAATAGATTTATCTCTACTTAAGTGGGATTTATTAAAAATCAAAACAGCTAATATAAAAAACCATTATTTAATTAATCTTTTTTATATTTTGTAGCGTAATGATATATAGTTTAAAGGATACCTAAAA
>SHWK01000028.1 GCA_009693885.1 Rickettsiales bacterium | reverse complement strand
AATGGCCTGATTTCTGTTGAGGGGTTTTTTTCTTTATAAGAAAATCCAACATTTTCAAAGATAATTTCACCCTCGTTGCAATCAGCAATTTGAAGGGTTCTAGCGTTTTCAATATCTTTAACTTCGATCGGCTCATTAACGATTTTTAGTGCTTGTTTTAGTGTGCCAAATTCTTCTAAAAAGTGGCGCAGCTCCTTGGACATGTTCCACATTTCATTGATCATCCAGCAATTTATGGTGAAAATCATCGCAAAATCGCCTAGAGTCACTTGGCCTTTCCCATAAAGCCAAACTAACAATAGAATGCAGAAAATAAAATAAATCGAAAAAGTAAATGCTTGAATTCCTTGCAATTTTAATAGAAAAAACCCGCGCTGTTTAGAAAGTCGACTATAAGTATCGCATAAATTTTGGGCGCGATTTGTTTCTAAATCATGATTAACAAAAAACTTAATGTTAGCAATATTGCCAAATAAATCGGCAATATTGCCGGTGATTTTAGAGCTTTGATCCGCTATTTTGCTAGACATCGCAATGGTTTTTGTCGAGGTTTTTATCGCAAGGAAAATAAATAAAATTCCCCAAGCAAGTAGGCCAAAAGCAAAGAATTTATGTACGAAAAAAACTGTAAAAAATGCTATAAAAAGACTTAAAAAAGTTTTTAAAAGGCTGTATAAAATTATTTCGATTAATCTTGGAGTGCAATTAGTGAGATCTTTGATTCTATTGACGATGGCGCCGGTGAAATTATTTTGGAAAAAGTTATGTGAATGGGCGGCGATTGCTTCAATTGCTTCGATGGTAATTTTTGCTTTTAGGGCGGGGATCATTTTTGTCCAAGAATAATCACAAATGCGCCAAATAAAACCAGGAAGTGCCGTGAATATTGCTAGCAAAATAATGGCATTTTTTGTTTTGCTAAAAATATCTTCTTGTCCTGCCGTCGCAACAGAATCAATCAGTAATTTTGAAAGATAAGGCCAAAGTGAAATATCAATAGCAGAATAAAGAATAACAAAAAGATGCAGCCCAATATAAAATTTGAAAGGCTTGCAAGCGTTGATAACGTAGGATAGAGAGCCGGTTTTCTTTTGAATCATTTTCTCTTCCGCAAATAAAGTTAGTGTATAAATAAAATTTATAACACATTTCTTATGATAAAATCAAGTCAACAAAAGTAGTGCGTTAAAGATAAATCGCCTACTGTTTATTGGCGAGCAAGGGGGTCTGAGGCGAGTTCTCTTCTTCATCGCAAGCTACGCTTGCATTAATCAGATGAAAAGGGTGTCTGAGCAGCAGACCCCCTTGCTCGCCAATAAACAGTAGGCGATTTATCTTTTATACAAGATCTACAACACAAAATTTATCATCTTATCCGGCACCGCAATAATTTTTTTAGCAATCTTCCCTTCCAAAAATTTCTGCACATTTTCATTTTGCAACGCCGCCAACTCAACATCTTCACGGCTCGCGCCTTTTGGCATTTCAAGAACAGCGCGCAGTTTCCCCATAACTTGCACGGCAATTTTTACAGAATTTTCACTGATTAATTGAGGATCAAATTGCGGAAATTTTGCTTGAGTCACAAGATTGTTATTGCCTAGTGCCGCCCAGCATTCTTCGGCCAAGTGAGGCATTATTGGTGCAAATAAAATCACTAAATTTGTCAGGGCAAAATGCATAATTTCGGCGTTGCGTTGTGCGGCCGCGTTTTGTGTGTTGAATTTTGTGATCTCTTCACTTTGTGTTGCAAATTTTTCTAGCGCGTTTGAAAACTCACGGATCTTTGCAATTGCTCGATTGAAGCCGATTTTTTCGAATTCATCACCAACCATTGCAATGGTTTTGTGAGTGAGTTTTATGATTTGCAACTGCTCCTCGTTATAGGTTGCAAGCGGCTGCAAAGGGCCATGATCAATTTGGTTAGCGTGTGAGGCAATCAGTTTCCACAAGCGATTGACATATTTCCACGCGCCATCGACGCCACTTTCTGACCATTCTAAATCACGCGATGCCGGAGAATCTGAAAGCATAAAAAGCCGCGCAGTGTCTGCTCCGTAGGCTTCTACGATATGAAGAGGTTCAACAACATTTTTTTTCGATTTGCTCATTTTTTCGCTACGGCCGCGCACCAAGGTTTCGCGGGTTTTTTCATGAATGAATTTTCCTGCTTCAACCTCTATAGCTTCACTAGGAAAAACCCATTCACCTTTTTGATTCTTAAAAGTATGATGGCACACCATCCCTTGTGTGAGTAGGTTTTTGAAGGGCTCGCTAAAATCTAAATAACCACATTTTTTTAATGCTTTAGTAAAAAATCTTGCATAAAGCAAATGTAAAACCGCATGCTCAATGCCGCCAACATATTGATCGACAGGCATAAATTTATTTACCACATCTTTGTCAAAGGCCTTATCTTCGGTTTTCGAGACATAGCGCAAAAAATACCACGAGCTTTCAAAAAATGTATCGAAAGTGTCGGTTTCGCGCGTGGCCTTGTGGGTTTTGCCATTAGCATCGGTGTAAGTTGTGTATTTCCATGTTGGATGATTTGCTAGTGGGTTGCCCGTGCCGCTAAACTCAACATCTTTGGGCAACTCAACTGGCAGTTGATCTTGTGGCACTGGCACAGCTGATCCATCTTCTAAATATAAAATTGGAATTGGGCAGCCCCAATAGCGTTGACGCGAGACGCCCCAATCGCGCAGACGAAAATTTGTTTTGCGCTGCGCTTGATTTTTGCCGCAGAGAATTTCTGCAACTTTGTGTTGCGCTTGCTCACAAGTAAGGCCGTTAAGAAAATCAGAATTTATCATTAGACCATCATCGAGAAATGGCAATTGCGTAGTGCTGATATGTGAATCGCTTTCTGCTGATTTGGTATTTTTTGTAGCGTCAAGCGGCGCAACAACTTGCTTAATTGGCAAATTATATTTTATGGCAAATTCAAAATCGCGCGCATCATGTGCGGGGCAGCCAAACACAGCACCGGCGCCATAATCCATCAATACAAAATTAGCGACATAAACATCTATTTTCCATGAAGGATCAAGCGGATGTTCAGCTTGCAAACCTGTCGCCACGCCTTTCTTCTCTTGGGTTTCGAGCGTTTGTTCATCAATAGCATTTTTATCACATTCGGCAATAAATTCTTTAATCGTAGAATTATTTTGTGCCAATTTTAAAGCAACAGGATGATGCGCTGAAATAGCCAGAAAAGACGCGCCAAATAAGGTATCAGGGCGTGTTGTATAAACTTGAATTTTGTCACTATCTGACAATTTAAAATCAACCACTAATCCTTCAGATTTTCCAATCCATTTTTCTTGCATGGTGAGAACCCGCTCGTCCCAACCCTTCAAAGCTTTTAACTCTTGCAATAATTCTTCGCTAAAATCAGAAATTTTCAAAAACCATTGACGAAGTTTTTTCTTTTCAACCAGCGCGCCACTACGCCAACCGCGGCCGTCGATCACTTGTTCGTTGGCTAAAACCGTGTTATCAATTGGATCCCAATTAACCAAAGATTCTTTTTGATAAGCTAATCCCGCCTTTAAAAAATCGAGGAAAATTTTTTGTTCATGCTTATAATAATTAGGCAAGCAAGTAGCAATCTCACGACTCCAATCGATAGAAAGGCCAATTGTTTTTAGCTCGGCGCGCATCGTTTCGATATTTTCGAGTGTCCATTTTTCGGGGTGAATTTTATGTTGCAAGGCAGCGTTTTCGGCGGGCAAACCAAAGGCATCAAAGCCCATCGGGTGCAGCACATTAAAGCCCTGCATTATTTTAAAACGCGCAATCACATCGCCAATGGCATAATTGCGCAAGTGCCCCATGTGAATTTTGCCCGAAGGATAAGGTAACATTTCGAGCTCATAAAATTTTGGCTTGCTAGAATTTTCATCGAATTTAAAAACCTGAGCATCATCCCAAGCCTTCTGCCACTTGGGCTCGCATTCTTTATGACTATAATTTGATAGATTTTGTTTCACTGTTAAAATTGTTGGAATTATTTTTTCTGTGCGAGCGCTAAGATTTTATCTTGCAAAAGTTTGGCAGAAAGGCCGTTGGTATCAGAGCTTTCTCGATTAGCATCTTCCCACGCCCCAGCCGATTGTTTTGCCACAGATTTTTTTTGGCGAAAAATTGTTATTTGTAAATTTTCTTTTTTTGCCTCGGGGCCCTTGACTAAAGCGTTGATTTTAATGCGCTCGTTGCTGTTCGGAGTATCTTGATACCATTCAGTTGTGATAATGCCATTATCAGAATTAAGAATAGCGATTGGAAAAAGCGCTCCTACAACCCCAACGCTAGATTGCCATAATGCAGATTTTGTGAGCACTGATTTTTCATCAGTTTTTTCTGCCGCCGCCGCTTTTTCTGTACTTTTTTTCTTGCCATAAACCACTAAATCATTTTTAGAAAAAGCGTTGCCAGCTCTGCTTTTTCTAGCGTAATCAGGATTATCTGGATAGTTATGAGAAATTTCTTTTACGCTACAAGAAAACAATAATGCGCAAAGAATTAAATAAGATTTTTTCATGCGCTAATTAACTGTTGGAGGTTTTCGTGATGGCGCCGATTGATATGGTGGAAATTGCGGATATGGTGCGATTCCACTCGGCATCCCTTGTGGCATTGCCCCTGGTGCTTGCGCTGGAAGTGGCGCAGCAAAATTATTAATAGTAGGCACTTTTTTTGGATCCTTGCTATAAGGATCAACCGCCTTGCCAGTAGTGTATAAAGAGATATTATAAACGCAGACAATATCAGTGCCGTTGCGCAAAGTAAATTGTGGCGCAACTTTTTCAACTATGATGTAATCGCCTGCCGCTCTAAAGTTGACAAGTGATTCAAATCCTGCCGCGTCAACAGAAAAAATCGCTGGATATTCAGCATTTTTTCTAGGAAATTGAAAATAAGTAAAATCGCCATTATCAAAAACTTTTACTGGCGCAATTGAGGTCTCTCCAGTATATTGATATTTGAAGTTATAAATGCTTAGATCGCGCATGTCAGGCTCATCGCTGGCAATTGCTTTAGGAAATTCAATGATATTTTTATCTTTTTCATCAGGATAAACAAATTTTGCCACAAACACTAAATCTTTATCACTAATATTTTTTGCTTCTTTGGCAGTAAGTTCAAAATGGTAGATTTTTTTGCTGGTGATAACGGTCATGTTGGTTTGAGAAGCGCCCTCACCGACCGGCTTTAGAAACAAGCGGTTTCCGAGATGTTCAAATAGCCACAAAGAAGGATCTCCCATCGAAATTGTGCTGATTGTTTCATCGCTTTCAAACTCGATGAACCCTTGATATGTATAGTGCCCCAAATAGCGATAAACATCATTAGGATTATAAACATAACTGCGAAATTTTTTCTCTGTGCCCAAATAGCGCGGCAATTGCGAAGCCAAACTGGCGTCGGCAAGAAGAAAAAATAACCCAATAATTTGCAAAAGTTTTTTCATCAAAAATTATTTTATCTTATATAATTTATAGCTATTGGTCACAAAGCTCATGAAACCACTTTGGGTGTTGCGATGAGCGCCAGAGAAATTGAATTTGATCTTAACAAGATAATTTGTTGTTTCTTTTTTTTCATTATTATTTTCATCAAAACTATGCATCGTTGCTGCAAAACGAACCTCTGCCTCAGATGGCAAGGTGCTTTCAAAGAAAGTTTTGAGTTTAGAGTAATAATCTTGATTTTGATTTTCAACAAATGTTACGCTTTGAGTCTCAATTGTACGAAAAACATTATAGCCAAAATCGTTGAGCGGACTGCCTTCATTATCTTTGCTCATGAATAGCTGAAAATTTTTATATTCGCTATATGAAGAAGTATTTTTTATACGATTGAATTTGCGGTTAACATCTTCAACTTCGGATTTGCGATAATCATAGCTTTCGCGATCATTAACATAAACCGCCAATAAATATTTTGCAATGGCATCATCTACTGATAACTCTTTGTTTCCAGCGCTTCTGAGAGATTTAATAAAGGGTGTATAGCGCGATTGATCTTTTGCGCGAATAACAATCGGAACTTTTTCTACCAAAGGAAATAACCCGTCGATAATTTGAATCAGGCAAAAAATTGATATGGCACCAATGATTGAAACAAACATCATGGTTGTTCTATCGCACAAGGGGCTCACATAGCGCAGCATATACCAATCAAGCGCGTCTTTAAAATAGCTGCCATCAAAGGCGGCATCTTTAACAAATTGCTGATATTCAGCCTTTTGCGCTTGCTCTTCTTTTGATAATTCTTGAGGTTTTTTCTCCATTTTGATAAATAATTTTAACTCATCATCAAATTAGAATTTATCTTTGCAACAATTTCAATCATTTCAGTGTAAGATTTTTGTAGCGCGACATAATCTGTTGCGCGAAAAACTAAAGAAGTGCCCCCAGAAAAAGGATAAGATCCCATTGCAACTTGTGGATATTTTTTCTGTAGGTTTTCTAAATCGCCGGCAAGCCAACCCTCTGTAAGTTCGGTAGTGATTTCTTTTGATTCTGTTTTTTTGCCACCGATTAATTCTTTTTCTGCTGCTTCATACATTGCTTCAAAAATTTTTGGCACGCCAGCCATCACAAAAACATTTTCAATTCTAAAGCCGGGAGCAGAAGAAACGGGATTATCCAGCAAAGACGCACCTTGCGGGATGTAAGCCATTTTTAATCGCGCCTCGTTTAATTGATTGTCATAATGTTTTTTAAGAATATCTTCGGCGGTTTTATTTAAAATTAAGCTAGTATTAAAAGCCCGCGCAACCGCGTCAGAAGTGATGTCATCGTGAGTTGGCCCAATTCCTCCAGAAGTAAAAACATAATCATATTTTTTGCGCATCGCATTTATTGCATCAATAATTTCGATCGTAACATCAGCAACCACGCGCACTTCGCGCAGATTAATGCCAAAGGCGGTTAAATTTTTTGCGAGAAAATTTAAATTTTTATCTTGCGTGCGCCCAGATAAAATCTCGTCGCCAATCATTATAAAAGCTGCTGTGACAATATCTTTTTTCATAATATATAATTTATTGCGAATAATGACTTAAATTTTTTACTTAAATCAATATTTTTAATTAAATATCGTGCTAAACCAAAAAAGTAATCGATTTTAAATATTCGCTTTCTTTTAAAGCGGGATGAAGCGGGTGATCAAAAGATGCGCCGTGAGTACGAATTAATTTTGGCGATCTGTTGCTGCCAATCAAACCCTTGCGCAAGCCGTGATTTGCTGCCTCGATAAGATCATGCAACAAAACATTATGCGAACAAGAAGCCAAAAATAAAATGCCATTTTCTTTGAGCAAAGGCACCGCCAAGCGCACCAGTTTTTCATAGCCGCGAAGACCAGCGAATAAATCTTTTTTAGATTTTACAAATGCTGGAGGATCAAGAATTATTATGTTAAATTGCCTTTTTTCAAGTGCCAGTTTTTCTAAAACTTCAAAAGTTTTATCGTTGAAAAATTCACATTTTTTTGCCGCCGCTATGCGAGATTCTTGGGTGATAGAATTTTCTGCCGCAGATTTGTCTGTTGCGTTTTCTGTAGAATTTTCTGAAAAATTGATCTCTAGATTGCGTTTAACTTTTTCTAAAGCTTCCTTTGAAGAATCAATAAATGTAACAGATTTTGCGCCGCCTTGAATTGCGTTCAAACCAAATCCACCTTGATAGCAGAAGGCATCAAGAACATCGCAATTTTTAGCAATTTTGGCAATAAAGCTGCGATTTTCTCTTTGATCAAAAAACCAGCCAGTTTTTTGGCCAGCATTAACATCGATTGCAAATTTTAAGCCATTTTCTTCGCAGATAACTTCATCGGCAATTTCTCCGCTAATTATTTTATTTTCAGCGCTTAAGCCTTCAAACTTGCGGCTTTCAACATCATTTCTAAAAATAATCGCGCAATTAGGAAAGACTTTTTGTAACGCCGCAACTAAAAATTCGCTAAGTTTTTCCATCCCAGCAGTTGAAATTTGACAAGAAAAAACATTGTCAAAACGATCAATCACCAGGCCGCCAAGCCCATCAGCTTCGGAGTGGATGAGGCGATAAAATGGTTTATCAAAAAATTTTTCACGCAATTTTTTTGCGGCATAAAATTTTGTAACAAAAAAATCTTCATTGATTTTTTCATCAGCTTTATAGCTTAAAAGCCGCGCCGCAATTAGCTGGTGCGAGTTAAAATAAGCAATACCAACCGGTTCTTTATTTTTTTGAATATAAACCTCAACCAGCGAGCCATTTTCTAAGGGCTTCAGCTCGGCAAAATTGGCGATTTCGTTAGAATAGATCCACGGATGGCCTTGCACTAGGCGAATTTCTTGGTGGTTTTTGATGTGTAATTTTGGGAGTGACATTTTCTGCTATAAATATAATTTTATGGATTATTGTTCATAATATACCAAACCTGATTCAAACCACCGATCTTTTTCAATCAGGTTTCGATATTCGGGATCCCCACAAGTGGGGCGCCACCCGTGTGGCGAAAAAAAATTTAAAATATACTGAATCGACTTCTTGAAGTTGATTCAGTATAGAGGTTCTTAAGATGGAAAGCAAGCCTCAACTCTAGTGCTTGACCGTTTATCGAGGGTTGGGGGAGAATATCTTATGGTTCTCGACCGTCCATCGGGAGCAAGAGCAGCAGCGCATGCTAGAAAAAGGCCCAGCCGAGGGCGAGATCCATAGTTTAATAAATCGGAAACTGCTTACAAAGCTCAGTAACGCGCCCTTTAACCCGCTGCACCACAGCAACATTCCCCTCTTCACCATTTTTAACAAAGCCTTCTAACACATCACAAATTAAATTGCCAATTTCTTCAAATTCTTTTTCTTTAAAGCCACGAGTAGTGCCTGCTGGCGTGCCAAAACGAAGGCCCGAAGTAACAAATGGGCTGCGCGGATCATTAGGAATGGCATTTTTGTTGCAAGTTAATCCTGCATGCTCCAAAACTTTTTCTGCTTCTTTTCCAGTGAGAGTTTCAAGCGGCGTTAGATCAACAACCATAAGGTGGCAATCGGTTCCGCCAGTGGTAATTTTTAGCCCGCGTTTAATTAAAGTTTTGGCTAAAATTTGTGCATTTAACACAACTTGCTTGGCGTAATCTTTAAATGAAGGCTGCAATACTTCGCCAAAAGACACGGCTTTAGCTGCAATCACATGCATTAACGGCCCGCCTTGCAATCCGGGGAAAACTGCCGAATTTATTTTTTTAGAGAGTTCTTCGTTATTAGTTAAAATCACGCCACCACGAGGCCCGCGCAATGTTTTGTGCGTTGTAGAAGTAACAATATCAGCCACGCCAACCGGTGTAGGATAAATGCCTGCAGCCACCAAGCCCGCAACATGAGCCATATCAACCATCAACAAGGCACCGATTTCATCGGCAACCTTGCGGAAGCGCGTCCAATCTACGATGCGAGGGTATGATGAGATGCCGGCAATAATCATTTTTGGCTTATGTTCACGCGCCAAAGCTTCCATTTGATCATAATCAATCAAGCCATCATCAAGGCGAATGCCATATTGCACCGATTTAAACCACATGCCAGAAATTGTGCGCTGCGCTCCGTGAGTCAAGTGCCCGCCTGCTGCAAGAGACATTCCCAAAATTGTATCACCTGGTTGCAAACAAGCCAAATAAACCGCCAAATTTGCCGAAGCTCCAGAATGTGGCTGTACATTGGCAAATTTTGCACCAAAAATCTCGCAAAGGCGCGAAATTGCAAGGGCCTCAACCTCATCAGCAAATTCACATCCGCCATAATATCGTTTTGCGGGATAGCCCTCAGCATATTTGTTAGTTAACACCGAGCCTTGTGCCTCTAGCACTGCGCTGCTCACGATGTTTTCAGAAGCGATAAGTTCGATCTGATATTTTTGGCGATCGAGTTCTTTGCTGATGGCGCTAGCGATTGCAGCGTCTGATTTGGCGAGGTTTGAGGCGAAGAATGTCATGGAATATAAAATTTATTGA
>SHWK01000027.1 GCA_009693885.1 Rickettsiales bacterium | reverse complement strand
TTTTCATCTTCGACACTGACATCGCCCATCGAAAACCAGGTATCGGTAATCAAAACATCTGCACCTTTTGCGGCCTCTTTGGCATCAGAAAAATATTTAATTTTTGCACCTAATTTTTGTGCTTTTTTGATTTCGATATTGCAAAAATCATATTCTTTTGGCGTGGCGATTCGCAGCTCATAATCAAAAGCTAGAGCCGCATGAATGTAAGAGTTTAGAACATTATTCGCATCACCAAACCATGCTAGTTTTTTGCCTTTTATGCTGCCAGAATTTTCTTCAATTGCCATAATGCTCGCCATAATTTGGCAGGGATGACTGTAATCTGAAAGAGCATTAATAACTGGCACTGTAGCGTTTGCAGCCAGTTCAAAAATTGTTTGATGCGAGTTAGAGCGAATCATAATTGCATCAACAAATCGCGATAAAACTTTGGCGGTATCAGCAATGGTTTCGTCTTTGCCGAGCTGCATATCTTTTTGGTTCATCACAATGGCATGACCGCCGAGTTGGTTCATCCCAACTTCGAAAGACACGCGGGTTCGTGTTGAGTTTTTTTCAAAAATCATTGCTAAATTTTTTCCACTTAATTTAGCATTGGATTTTCTTGCTTTTAATTTTTTAGCAAGACTAAGAATTAACTGCAATTCTTTTTTGTTGA
The DNA here is from genome assembly GCA_009693885.1 of Rickettsiales bacterium. GTDB lineage: Bacteria > Pseudomonadota > Alphaproteobacteria > Rickettsiales > UBA1997 > CAMCFD01. The sequence goes on along the minus strand of SHWK01000027.1, from coordinate 9,535 downwards.
TCTGATCTAGATCAATGAAATGAGGCATTTACAAGAAGATTAACATTAGTAAAATAACATTTTAAAAGCGAAAAACATTAATTCGCAAGCATTTTTACAATTTTTTAAGATGGAAAAGATTTTTATTGCAACTGGTGGAACTGGCGGGCATATATTGCCAGCACGCTGCTTGGCCGCAGAATTGGCTAAAAATAACATCCAAACATTTGTATTGGCTGATGCAAAATACTGCAGCTATATCAAGGCAGAAGACCAATTTAAATCAATTATTATAAGCTCTTCACAGCTAATTAAATCGCCACTTGCTTTGCTTAAAGCGGCACTAAAAATTGCTTTTGGTGGCGCACAATCTTTGTATTATTTTTTGCGTCATCGCCCTAAATATATTGTTGCTTTTGGCGGCTATGCCACCTTTCCTATTCTGCTTGCGGCGATTATTACTCGCACCAAAATTATTCTGCATGAGCAAAATTCTCACCTCGGCAAAGTCAATCGACTGTTCGCTTCGCGCGCTTATAAAATTGCTTTAACTTTTTTGGATACTTCGGGAATCAAGAATGAATATAATGCAAAGCTTGTAACAGTAGGAAATCCTGTGCGTGATGAAATTTTGCAACTACATAATAAAGAATATAAATTGCCCGTGAAGCTTGAATTGCCTAAGCGCGATAAGATGGGATATAATGTAATTCTTGCCTCAGAATTCACCGATCATGAAAACCATCCACGAGATCAAACCTTCAACATCCTTGTAATTGGAGGCTCTGGCGGGGCAAAAATTTTTAGTGATATATTGCCAAAAGCATTTTTTAATTTGGGTGACAAAACTAAAAATACTTTACATATATCGCAGCAATGCAGGCGAGACCTAGTTGAATACACCTTTGATCAATATCAAATGTTCAATATTAATATTACAATTGCAGCATTTTTTGAAGATATGAAAAGCGAGATTGATGCGGCTCATCTAGTGATTGCAAGGTCTGGATCATCTTCAATTGCTGAATTTTGCGCCGCAAAAAAACCGATGATTTTAATTCCGTTTGCCAAAGCGGCCGATGATCATCAAATGAAAAATGCGCTAATCATTGAGAAATCTGGTGCGGCAGTTATTGTAACAGAAGAAGACTTTACAATAAATAAAATGAGCGAGGTGATAAAAAGCCTGATTAGCAATGAAAGTTTGCTCAAAAAAATGTCGATAAATGCAGGGGAAATCGCTAATCTCAATGCAACTAAAAATTTAGTAGAATTAATCAAAGCATGATAAACTCAGCAGAGCTAAGCCTAGGACAGTTATTGAGCCGAAAGAGAAAAGAACTTAATGTAGAAATTTCTCACATTGCCTCTTATTTAAAAATTAAGGCTCGTGATATTGAGGCTGTTGAAGAGGAAAAATGGGATAAAATCACCAAGCATATTTACAAAACTGGCTTGATTCGCTCCTATGCCAAAATGCTAAAAATTGATATTGCTACAATCGAAGATAGAATTAGAAATCTGCCCTTCGAATCCAACACTAAAAATCAAAAACATCGCCTACTAAACATTGGCGAAGAGCTAGAAATCACCCCAAATCGTGACATGTTTTTTAATTTTTTACTGATTTCAATTTTATTATTTTTGACTTTACTAGCAATTTACAACGCTTCAGAGAAAAAATCGAAATTATTAACGAGCCAAGATTTGATTAGTGATATGAATAGATTACCGTAGAAATTACCCTAAAACTGCGTACCAAAACTAAACCTAAACGCCTGCGTTCTATCATAAACCTCTCTCTTCGCAATGCGCGAAAAATCAAAACGAATCGGCCCCATCGGTGAAGACCAAGCCAAGCTCAGGCCATAAGTAGAGCGTATCGAACCACTATCCTCAACCCCTGCTCCTCTTTTATTTATCGCATCAACTTTTTTCAAAGTACCATTATCGGAGAAGAGAATTCCGTTGATTCCAAGCTCTTTTGGCAAGCCCAGTGGAAAACGAAACTCTGCCGTTGCAACATAATAAATATTACCACCAATCGCGTTGCCACCAACCGCCGTGCCATTGATTTTTGTGCGCGGACCCAAACCAGCATATTCAAAACCACGAAAATTATTGCCCCCCAAAAAGAAAGCGTAGTTACTTCGAACATCTTGCCCCACACCATCAACCACGCCACCGCGAAACAAGAATTTTAAAATATATTCATCACTAAATGTTGGTAAATAATATCCCGCCGAACCAGTATGCTTAATGTTTTTTACATCACCGCCAACACCACTAGAATCTTGTGTCACAGAAATATAATAACCATTATGTGGATCGATTTTATTATCGCGCCGATCATAAATAAAACTGTGACCAATTGTTGAACTAACAAAACTTCCTTGCAAAGATTGAATGTTTGTAGAGGCATTGATAGCAACGCCACTTATTGTTTGCGAACTTAAAGAATAGTGCACTTGGTGATTTAAAAACTCAGTAATAGAATATCCAGCACTTAGCGTAAAACCGCTAGATAATTGACTATAAACCAAAGTATTTCGCTTATCAGATTGATATTGAAAAATATCAGCACTGACATCAATCGGGCGACCAGTAAAATATGGTCTAGTATAATTAATATCACCCGAAAAACTATATTTCGATTGCTGCACACTAATACCAACCTCTTGCCCTGTACCCATCAAATTGCGCTCTTTTAAGCCAATATTTGCCGTTGCCTTATCAACAGTTGAATAGCCAATACCAAAATTTAATTCGCCAGTCTTTTTTTCTTTGAGCTCAATTTCGAGTTCGATTTTATCAGAATTTCCGATTCTTTTGGTGTGAAATTCAACCTTGTCAAAAAATCCAAGATTTTGAATACGCTGCTTTGAGCGGTTGATTTGTATAACATTATACGGATCACCATCACGCATGCGAAGCTGACGGCGCACCACTTCATCTTTGGTTCTGGTGTTTCCTATGATCGTAATTTTATCGATGTAAATTCGCTGCGTTTCTTGCACAACAAAATCAACATCAATAATTTTTTGATCCTTGTTGCGCTTTAAAACTGGTTCAATATGAGCAAAGGCATAAGATTTTTCTGACATGATTTCGATCATTTTTTCAACGGTTTTCTCGATCAAATCAGAATTATAAACTTTGCCCTGCTTGATCAAAATTGCCTTATTTAAAAGCGTTACATCAAACTTCTCTACATGGTTGATAATATTGACCTCACCCAGATTATATTTGATACCCTCTTCTAATAAAAATGTGATATAAAATTTATCTTTGCTGGGCAAAATTTGTGCGGTTGAAGTAGGAACGGCAAAATCAGCATAACCTCTCGCACTATAAAAACGGCGCAATTTTTCTTTATCAAATTCAATTCGATCAGAATCGTAAACATCTCCGGAAGAAAAGAATTTATACCATTTAGTTTTTTTTGTCGAAACTTCGTCGAGTAAGTCAGTATCGCTAAAGGCAGCATTGCCAATAAATATCATATCAGCGATTTGTGCTTTTGGCCCCTCAATAATATCAAAAATTACCTCAACACGATTTTGATCTTTTTGAATTATTTTTGGCTCAATTTTTGTAAGAAAGCGCCCTGATTTTAGATAGATTTCACTGATTCTTTTGAGATCAGATTGCAGTTTAAATTTGGTAAAAACGGAACGCTTCTTCAGGGCCGTTTCTCCTTGTAGTGCTTCATCCTCAATTTTTTTATTGCCGATAAATTTTATCTCGGTGACGATAGGATTTTCTTTGACTTCAATGAGTACTTTTTGACCTTCGGTATAAATTTTTGCTTCAAGAAATAAATCAGATTCGTAGAGTTTTTTTAGAGCACGATCAATTTCTTCTTTACTTGGTAAGTGGTTGCTTGGCACATAGGCGGCAATAGTTTCGCTATCAATTCTTTCGTTGCCTTTAACAATAATTTCAACTACAGAAACAGGATTTTTTGCCACCACCTTATTCGCAGTTTTTACCTTCGCAAAAGCAGGCAAAGAAACCAGCAAAAACGCAAAACAAAATATAATTTTAAAAACAATGCGCAATTTTATGTAATTCAATATTTAGAGCGCAACCCAATCTGGATCAGTCGCCCCTTCAGTTTCTGGAGTTGTAATTTCAAACTCAAAACCAGTTGCAATATCTATAACACAAAGCCGCGGAATACTATCTTTTCCATAAGGTCCGCGTTTTTTTGAATAAATTAAATAGCGTCCATTCGGCGACCATTTTGCGCCCTCCACCAAATATCCGCTGGTTAAAAGTCTTTCATTCTTGCCATTTGCCGACATTGTTCCTATATAAAATTGTCCTGATTTTATGCGCGTAAAGGCAATCATGGATCCATCTGGAGAATAAATTGGTTTTGCATAAGACCCAGCGCCATCGCTGATTTTTTTCACATCAGAACCACTAATATTCATCAGATAAATTTGCTGCCCACCATCTCGATCTGATACAAACAAAATTGATTTACCGTCAGGAGAATATGATGCCGTAGTATCAATTGCAGGGCTTTTGGTTAAACGACGCGCCTGATTATCAGCAATATTCATCTCATAGATATCACTATTTCCATCAAAAATTGCCGACAACAAAACAAGGTTGGTGTTGCTAGGATGAACACTTGCCGCAAAAGTTGTGCCATGAAAACTGCCCAATCTTTTGCTACGCGAAGTGCGCAAATCTAGATTAAAAATTTGTGGCTTATTTTCAAAATAACGCAAATAATAAATCTCATTTGGCATTTTGGAAAAAATTGGCGTTAAAACTAAATCTTTGCCATCAGTAAGCACGCGACGATTCTCTCCATCAAAATCCATCATAACAATTTTTTTGATCCGCTTTTTGATGCTTCCCGCTTCTGATATATAAAGAATTTGTGAATTAAAATGGCCTTTTTTCTCGCCCGTAATTGCTTTAAAAATTTCATCCGAAAGCAGGTTGGCGACTTTTTTATAATTAGGTTTTGATGTTGAATAAAATTTGCCAAAAAGCTGTCTCTGATCAAGCACGTCCCACATTCTAACGCGCATTTCAAGATTGTTATTTTGATCATAATTGAACTGCGCAACAATAATAGCACCCACTCCCGCCTTGTTATAACGATCAAAATCGGGTAAAGTTTCAACTGAAATTGTAGGAATTGTAATTGGCACAACAGCTTTGGTGGCAGCTTGTGCAGGCAATTTTTGCGCAACCACTGACTGAGAAGATTCTAGCGCAAGATTTTCTTCACCGACAATTTCAATTTTGCCACTATTTTTTACTACTTCGAATAAATCAGTAGTTTTTAGATTGCGTCGCACTCGCTCAAAAATCTCAAAAGCATCTTGTCTTGCATTGGGATCCGCCGGATCAAAACCAAAAAACAGAATTTTTGTTTTAGTCGCATCCTCATTTTTGATATTAAAAAAAACCCCTGCAAATGCTGAATTACCTAGGGTCAAAGCCATTATCAAAACTAATGTAACCAATTTTTTGATTTTCATCATTTTTTATATCGTTACTAAATTATCGTTACCAAAATTTTATCGAGACAGATAAATTATATGATTCAACATATAACACAAATAATTATAGTTTTAATAGAAAATTTAATTTAAAATTTACACTATTATTAGTCTTTTTTTCAGCGAGACTATGATTATACCAAACCTGATTCAAACCACCGATCTTTTTCAATCAGGTTTCGATATCAGGGATCCCCGCAAGTGGGGCGCCACTCGTGTGGCGAAAAAAAATTTAAAATATACTAAATCGACTTCTTGAAGTTGATTTAGTATAGAAGTTAATGCGGCCAATTCTAACACGCTAAATGCAGAAAATAAAACATTTTTTTAATAAAAAAATCGCCACAATATTTTTTCTTGGTATTGCGAGCGGAATGCCATTAGCCTTGATTTTATCAACTCTTAAAGCCTTACTTGTCGATAAAGGATTTGACATTAAAACTATCGGCTTTCTTTCTTTGGTTACCTTGCCTTACAGTCTAAAAATTTTCTTTGCACCAATCATTGATTCATCTGCTTTGCCCTATCTTACTAAGCGCTTTGGCCAACGCCGTTCATGGATTATTCTCACACAAATTATTTTAGTTTTTGCAATTGTCGCACTTGGCATCGTCGGTGAAATCGGCGATTTATTTCTCATCACGCTATTTTCTTTTATAGTGGCCTTTGCCTCGGCAAGTCAAGATGTTGTAATTGACGGCTATCGTATTGAGCTGGTCGAGCCAGAAAACCAAGGTATCGCCGCCAGTTTTTACACTTATGGCTATCATATTGGATTATTAATTGCTGGCGCTTTTGCACTATTTCTTTCTGATAATACTAGCTGGCAAACTGTTTATTTTGTTGTAGCGCTATTCATGCTAGCCAGCATTATAGCTACACTACTGGCCGAAGAAACCCGCAAAAATTGGCACGCCAAAGAATATCATTTTATCACTTGGATCAAAAATTATGTCATCGCTCCACTTGCTGATTTTATTAAAAAACCACATTGGTATTTTATTCTTGCCTTCATTATTTTATTTAAGCTTGGCGATGTTTTTGCTGGCACTTTAACCGTGCCATTTTTGCTCGAAATCGGTTTTACTAAAACAGAAATTGCCAGCATTGTTAAAACTTTTGGACTCATTGCAACTTTAGTTGGCGTTTTTTGTGGTGGAATTTTAGTCAAAAAACTGGGTCATTACAAAAGTCTATGGATCGCTGGAATCGCACAAATGCTATCTAATCTAGCATTTGCTTATCTTGCGCAAATTGGCCATAATGATGAAGCACTTTACTTCACTATTTTTGTCGAAAATTTCAGCAGCGGCATCGGAAGCTCAGTATTTGTTGCTTACTTAAGTATTCTTTGCAACATATCTTTTAGCGCTACACAATATGCAACACTTGCGTCATTTGCGTCATTATCTCGCAGCTTATTTTCATCAAGTGCGGGCTTGTTTGCAGCCTCTCTTGGCTGGTATAAATTTTTTATTTTTTCAACATTCTTGGCGGTTCCAGGATTAATATTTTTATTGATTTTACGAAAAACAAAATAACATGTTGAGACTAAAAGCAGTTAAACCCAAAACAGAAAGCGCCTCTAAATACGAGGTCTCGGCAGCGCATTTTGTTAAATATCGCTGCCATTGGAATTCTGACACCATCCTAACCTACAAAGAAGAGCTCATCCGCGTTATTAAAATTAAGGGATTCGCTTTTGAAACTGCCGATGATATCGATATTGATCTCAAAAAAAATGCCCGCAATAACTTGCTGAAAGGCATGGCAACTGGCAATCTATCCCTATGTTTTCACACAATTAGGCGTAAAGAAAAGGGTTTTCCTGATGGTGAAATGCCCGATGCTTTTTCTAATCGCGTCAATGAAGAATGGGCCGCAAAGCATAGTGATGATAAAAGTTTCATCAACGAACATTATCTCACAATCATTCGCGGACAAGACACTTCTGGCATCGCGGTTCTTGAAAGTATGGCAAAAAAACTACAGCACAAAACTGATAGAGGGGCGTGGGAAAGTTATATGCGCGAATGCTATGATGAGCTAGATGAAATGACCGAACGCATTCTCAGCGGCTTCTCTAACTATGGTGCGCAAGCTCTTGGTATTGTTGAAACCGATGACGGGACTCATTCTGAACTGCTCGAATTTTTATCACGCTTGATTAATGCTGGCTATTCGCAACCAATTGCTATACCGCTTGGTGAAATTTCACATCACTTGCCAATTAGTCGAATGTATTTTGGCAATAAATCAATCGAGGTTCACAATTCTAGTGGCGTCAAACATGCTGGTATAGTTGCCATCAAAGAATATCGCCCCTCAACACATGCGGGGGTTTTTGATGGCTTCATGCAAATGCCTTTTGAACTTGTAATCAGCCAATCATTTGCTTTCGTTAATCGCATGATCGCAATTAGTTCAATGCAGCTGCAACAGCGTCGTTTAGTGCAATCAGAAGATGTAGCGGTTTCACAAATTCAAGAAATCGACCAAGCGCTAGATTCTGCAATGAGCGGTGAATTCGCTTTCGGCAACCATCACTTAACAGTTTTATGCGTCGAAGATTCGCCAAAATCTCTCGAAAGCGCATTATCAATGGCAGTAGTCGAACTCTCTAACTCAGGAATCACCGGCGTCCGCGAAAAACTCAACATGGAGCCAGCTTATTGGGCACAACTTCCTGGCAACGCTGATTACATGGCGCGTCGTTGCACCGTCAACACTTTCAACATTGCCGCCTTTGCCTCATTTCACAATTATCCTTCAGGCAAGCGTAAAAAAAATCATTGGGGCGATGCGGTTACCGTTTTCAACACCGTTTCGGGCACGCCTTATTTTTTCAGTTTTCATGTGCGCGATGTTGGCCACACAATGATCATCGGGCCAACTGGTTCGGGTAAAACTGTTTTACTTAACTTTTTATGTGCTCAAGCACAAAAATTTAACTGCCGACTTTTCTTCTTCGATAAAGATCGCGGCGCAGAGATTTTCATCCGCGCCATTCGTGGTCGCTACATGATTCCTGATGCGGCAAAAAATTCTGGCTTCAATCCATTTCAACTTAAAGAAACCAACTCTAACAAGGCATTTTTAGTAGAGTTCCTCAAAACTTTAGTTTCAACAAATGGCGAAATCGTCACGGCGCAAGATATGGAGCGCATCAATGAGGCAATCAACGGCAACTACAAACTTCCACAAAATCAAAGAAGAATACGCAACATCGCACCTTTCATGGGCTTAAGTGGACCAGGAACCCTAGCGGGAAGACTTGGAATGTGGCATTCCGAGGGTTCTCACGCCAAACTTTTCGATAACGAAAAAGATGTAATCGATTTTACCTCCGCACGCACTTTCGGCATTGAAATGGCTGAAATCTTGAAAGATAAAACCAGTATCTCACCAGTTCTACTTTATCTTTTTCATCGCATTCAAAGCTCACTCGATGGCAGCCCCACAATGATCGTGCTCGATGAAGCTTGGGCACTAATTGGCAACGCCGTTTTTGCACCAAAAATTAAAGATTGGCTCAAAGTATTAAGAAAACTCAACACTTTCGTAGTATTCGCCACGCAATCGGTTGAAGATGCCGCCAAATCAAGCATTTCTGATACTCTCGTGCAACAAACTGCCACGCAAATTTTCTTACCAAACTTAAAAGCAACGCCACTTTATCGCGAAGTATTCATGCTTTCAGAACGAGAATTCACCTTAGTTAAAACCACCGATCCGTCATCGCGATTTTTCCTCGTCAAACAAGATAATGATGGCGTAATCGCAAGAATCGATTTAGGCGGCATGGATGAGGTAATACGCACTTTATCTGGACGCATCGACACTATATTAATCATGGATAAAGTAATTGAAGAAGTTGGCACTGATCCCGATAATTGGTTGCCATTATTTTTGGAGAGAACTAAATAAGTGAGAAAACAATCTTTCAGCAATTTTCTATTAAAATTTTGTCTGATAATTGTTGTTTCTTGCGCTATTTTATTGCAGAACAGCCAAGCGGCAATTGATGG
>SHWK01000026.1 GCA_009693885.1 Rickettsiales bacterium | reverse complement strand
ATGCTGATGAGTGGAAAAATTATGTTGGTCGCCAAGGCCGCTGGGTTGATTTTGATCATGGTTACAAAACTATGGATATCAATTATATGGAATCGGTGATTTGGGCCTTTAAGAGCTTGTTTGATAAGGGTTTGTTGTATGAAGATTTTAGGGTTATGCCTTATTCTTGGGCTTGCCAAACACCGGTTTCTAATTTTGAGACACGGATGGATAATGCTTATAGGCAGAAGGAGAGCGCCGCTGTTACGGTAGCGTTTGAGCTTGTAAAGGTTCCAGAGTTTTTGCGTGAGTTTGCTGATGTAAAAAAAGTTAAAATAGTGGCTTGGACCACCACAGCATGGACTTTGCCATCAAATTTAGGATTGGCTGTTGGAAAAAATATTGAATATGCTTCAATCAAAAAGGGTGATGAAATATTTGTTGTAGCAAGTGGATTAGTTGAAAAATTCACTAAAGATTTTGGTGAAATTGAAATTGTTAAAACCTTCCAAGGCTCTGATTTAATTGGCTTAAGCTATATCCCACTTTTTCCATATTTTAAAAATCACGAAAAAACTGCTAATAGCAAAAAAGTTTTCACAATATTCCACGGCGATTTCGTAACAACCGAAGAAGGAACCGGCATTGTCCACATGGCCCCTGGATTTGGCGAAGATGATCAAATGCTTTGCAAAGCCAACGACATCCCTACTCTCTGCCCTGTTGATGAAGGTGGCAAATTTACTAATGATATTTTTGATCTTGAATATTCTGATAAAGATGGAGGCAAATACACTCTAAAACTCAAGGGCCGCAATGTTATAGGCTATGATGAAAAATTACATTATGATAAAGAAAACAATCCCAACAAAGATATTATAATCTATCTCAAGACTACAGGCGCTTGGATTAAGACCGAACAATATCTCCACAATTATCCACATTGCTGGCGCACCGATACCCCACTAATCTATCGCGCTGTAAGTTCTTGGTATGTTGAAGTTACAAAAATCCGCGATCGCATGGTTGAGTTAAACTCTGGTAAACCAGTTTTTAACCAAGCAAAACTTCCACTCACCCTAACCACGCCACGCCTACGCGCTGAACTTGCTGGCGAAAAACATTTCGATAAATTACAAGAAATTTTTTCTGATCCAGAAAGTAGAAAATATTTCTATTTTTCTAGCACGCCAATTTATGATAAACATCACACTAATTATGCAATAAAATGCTGGGAAGAGCGCTTAAAACAAGGCTTGCCGCGTTTTGTATTTTTTGATAAAAATGATAATTTTATCGCAATTGCTGGTTTTGCTTTTTACAATCCTAATTGTGAAAATTTTGAAAATGGACGCGTAGAAATTTCTTATCAAGTTGATAAAGCCTTCTGGAATCAAGGCTTTGCAACTGAAATTACACAGGCTTTGATTGATTATGCTTTTAAATATTATCCAATAGATATGGTTGTTTCGGCAACTGTTAGAGATAATATCGCTTCACAAAAAGTATTAGAAAAATGCAGCTATAAGCTGGTGCGCAAAAGCAAAAATTCTTATCCAAAAGGTGATCACGGCACTGATTATGAAGAATATTATTATGAGCTAAAAAGGCCAAAAGCAGGAATAAACTGGATTCCCAACCATATCAAAGATGGACAATTTGGCAAATGGCTTGAGGGAGCTCGCGATTGGTCGATCACGCGCAACCGCTTCTGGGGCTGCCCCGTGCCTGTTTGGAGAAGCAAATCTGGCAAAATAAAAGTCTTTGGATCACTGGCAGAAATTGAAAAAGCAAGTGGCAAAAAAGTTACAAATTTACACCGCCCCTTTATCGATAATATTATTTTTGAAGAAAATGGCGAAGAATATAAACGCGTCACCGATGTCCTAGATTGCTGGTTTGAAAGCGGTTCGATGCCTTATGCGCAAGTTCATTATCCGTTCGAAAATAAAGAATGGTTTGAGCAAAATTTTCCTGCTGATTTTATCACAGAATATGTTGCGCAAACTCGCGGCTGGTTTTACACATTAATGGTTTTATCAACTGCTTTATTTGATCGAGCGCCATTTAAAAATGTAATTTGCCACGGCACAATTCTTGATGAAAATTCGCAAAAATTATCGAAGCGTCTTAAAAATTACGCTGATCCGTTGGAAGTTTTTTCTAGCGTAGGATCAGATGCCATGCGCTTCTACATGATTTCTCAACCAGTGATGCGCGGACAAGAATTGCGCGTTGATAAAGAAGGCAAAGCTTTTCATGATACATTGCGTTTAGCAATCAAGCCGATGATTAATGCTTATAATTTTTTCTGTCTTTACGCAAATTCTGATGGAATTAAAGCGCAGAGAATTGAATATCATCGCAACTTTAACAACACATTAGATCGCTATATTTTATCAAAGCTTAAGGCTACAACCACAGGCATTGATGAAGCGATGAAAAATTATGATACCGTTGCTGCTTGCGAAGAATTCAGTCAATTTTTTGAAGCATTAAATAATTGGTATATCAGAAGAAGTCGTCAGCGTTTTTGGAAAAGTGAAGTAGATCAAGATAAGCAAGATGCGTATGATGTGCTATATAGCGTGCTGTTAACAATGTGCGAAGCGAGCGCACCACTATTGCCGTTTACAACAGAATTTGTTTGGAGTGGATTGACTCAAATATAATATTCAACCCAACCTTTTTCTGCCGCAGTGAGTTCTTTTGCCACTTGAGCTATCACTGTTGTATTGCTGGCTAAATTATTAATCACAACTGCCGCTGGGCCAATTTTAGCGCCTTTTCCAATTACAATATTGCCAATAATTTTTGCACCAGAACCTATAATAACATCATCTTCAATTGTTGGATGACGCTTGACCTTTTCTATGGTGCGGCCACCAAGAGTAACACCGTGATACATCGTAACATTATTTCCAATAACCGCCGTCTCACCAATTACAACTCCAAAACCGTGATCGATGAAAAAATTTTTGCCGATTTTTACTGCTGGATGAATTTCGATTCCAGTTAAAATTCTTGAAATATGGGCTATGAAGCGAGGTAAAACAGGGATCTTGAGATTATATAAAAAATGTGCAATGCGATGTAAAAAAATTGCATGAACCCCTGGATAACATAAGATAATTTCTAAATAACTTTTTGCGGAAGGATCTTTCTTTTTTATATTGTCTAAAAATTCTTTCATTTTAATTTTCTGTTATAATTAACTTAATGGCCTCTAGCGCCTCTATTATAGAGGATTTACGCACTTCGTTTCTGTCTCCGCTAAAATTAAACTTACGAGTAATAATACGCTGCTTGTGTTTGCGATTCAAGATCGAAATATAAACTAGACCAACTGGTTTTTCTGACGATCCACCTTCAGGGCCAGCAATTCCAGTGATTGCAATACTTATATCAGCGGTAGAATTTTTTATTGCACCTTGCGCCATGCTTACGGCTACCTCGCTACTGACTGCACCATATTTATCTAGTAATTCTTTTTTTACTTGCAGCATTTCGATTTTTGCTTGGTTTGAGTAAGTTATGAAGGCGCGATCGAAAACTTTTGATGATCCGTCAATATCGGTGAATAGGGCGCTTAATAGGCCTCCAGTGCAAGATTCTGCTATGCTGATTTTTAGGTTTTTTTGCTCTGCGATTTTTAGAATTTCAGAAGCTTTGTTTTGTAAATTTTTTGTGAAAAACATTTTTCTTGTGTTTAGTTCTTGGGCTACAGATAAATCAATTGCGGCAAGATAGTTTTATTTCGCGCGCAAACACAGCTACATAAAACTATCTTGCCGCAATTGATTTATCTGTCACTAAGTTTTGTTTGCTCGCTATTGTTGCAAATTTTGCTACAGGCTTTGTTAGAGGGCTTTTTGTTACACTAATCACCGTGCAGCTTTTACCACAATCTTATCCTCTTTAAAATAAAGAAAATGGCCGCCTTTTTTTAATAAATCTTGATTATCAATTATAATATCACTTTTTGATTCACATTGTGGAATAGTATATTTTCTACTTAGATTAACTATCACATCAAATTTCTTACCACAAATTTCTGCCACTTCCATTCTTTTTAAAATGAAAAATAATTTCTTATTTTTATAAAAAATTTTGCAGCGATCTTCATTACAATCAATACCTGAGGAAGCTAGAGAATCCTGACTAAAATCAGCGAAAGATTTGAATTCTAGGTCATTCATTTTTTGCATTAATGAATCGCGTTTTTTTGATGGACGTAGATTTTTTGAGAAAACTAATCCATTCTTTTCATTATAAATTGCAAAGAATTTTCCTTCGCTATCAATTAAAATATCGGGCTGCTTTACAAAGACAATTGTGAGAAAAGATGTTAGAAAAATTAAGGCCCCAAAAAATCTTAGCTTGCTTGAACAGAGACAAAAAACCAAACCTCCAAACAATGCAAAAGATAAACCAATTTTTGGCATTTGCGGTGAATAAAAATGAGAATAAGATAAATTGCTCACAAATTTTGAAATGAGGACAACCCACTCTATTGTAATGCCCATTGGGATTAGAGCAATTTTTTCTAAACCAAATGGCATTAAAAAAAATGAAAGAAAACCTAGTGGCATTGTAGTAAAACTTGTCAGTGGAATTGCGATTAAATTTGAGAGCGCACCATAGACAGAAACATCACCAAAATAATAAATTATAAATGGTGCGGTGGCAATTTGTGATGCGCTAGAAATCAAAATCATTTCAATAAAATATTCAAAAAACTTTTGTTTTTTATTTGGTTGTAATGATTTGAATTTTGATTGTGACCATATTTCATGCACAGAAACCAAAGCCAGCATTGCCGCAAAAGAAAGCATAAAACTTATCGAAAAAACATTGTATGGATTAAACAAAATCAATATAAAAGCACCGAGCATAATTGAGCGCAGTGGATCAATTTTTCGATCAAAAAATATTGCCAACATAACCAACAAAACCGCTACAAAGGAGCGGACTGCCGGCACTGGCGATCCTGCAATTTTAAGATAAAAATATGAACTAATAATCGCCATAATAGCAGCAATTTTTTTTATATCATAATGCAGAGTTAAATATTGACTGCGTGATAATAAAAAACGCAGAGAAACAAAGAAAATTCCTGCCGCCAAACTTAAATGCAAACCAGAAATTGAAATTAAATGCACTAAGCCAGAATTGCGAATTTCTGTCATCGTATCTTTGGCAATTAAGTTTTGATTTCCCATCAACAAAGCCGCCGCAATCGTGCCTTGATCACCCTCAAGATCGTCTAAAATTATTGTCTGAATTTTTTTTCGCAGCTTAGAAAAAAATTCATCAAAAGAAGAATTTTCTGATTTTTTTAAAATAATAATTTCACCACTAACATAGCCTTGAGCCCCTATTCCCTTAGATTGCGCATTAAAAGCAAAATCGAAATCACTAATGAATTGTCGCGGCTTAAATGGCGCTAAAGATGCGCGAAAAAAAATTTCATCACCAATTTTTAAATCTTCTAAAGGCCGCTGTGAAATTACAGAAATTTTGGCAGGAGGCTTAGGATATAGCTCGCGGCCATCTTTTTCTTGCCAATTAACTATTTGATAATTTGTTGCTTGATTCAAAAAATCACGATCAATTTCTTGAAAACCATCAAGATTCATGAAATTTTTTATGATATATTTTTCAGTGATTTGTTGTTGTCTTGCGGGAATTTTTTTCTTGCTCTGAAATTGTGATTTATAAAATATGGGATCTGAAAGCAATAAATTCACGCCTTCATGATGATTGGCTTTATTAGAAAATTTATTGATATCAGAAACTTTAGCTTTTACATCAACAAAAATCTTTCCCGTAACTTGTGTATAATTATTAGCACATTTTTGATAAAATAAACTATAGAGACATCCGAAAAGAAAAGCGGCTAGAGCAGCAAAAATCAAAGATCTGTAGGAATCGCGATTAAAAAAATATCCAAGGAGAGAAATGGTAAAAATAATTATGGTGAGAATTATTTTTATAAAAGAAAAATTGCTATAAAATAAAATCGCAAAATAAGCCCCAAGACCAATCAGAACAGGGATCCAGAGGATTATTTTGCTATTTTCAATGGTGAGAATTTCTTCAAAAAATGTAGTGATTTTTTGCACAGCTTTATGTGGTTTTTTTTGTTAAAGGGTGTTTTTGGATTTTGCTTTCACGATAAATTATAGCTGTCGCTAGTTTGTACTTTCACGATAAATTATAGGAGAGAAAATCAATTTATTTCGCGCGCAAGCACAGCTACATAAATCGACCTTCTCTCCTATAATTTATCTACCACGAATAATGCCTAAATTTTGTTAAATTATATAAACCAATTACGCAGAAAGTTCTAAAAATAAGTATAGCAACACCAACAAAAAGCGTATCATTCGTTAAGATAAATCACCTACTGCTTATTGACTAAGAAGAGGGTCTGAGGCGAGTTCTGCAACCATCGCAAGCTACGCTTGCTTCAAATCAGATGGTTGCGGTGTCTGAGCAGCAGACCCTCTTCTTAGTCAATAAGCAGTAGGTGATTTATCGTGAAAGCACAATCCATCAACACCCCCTAATAACCCCAAAGATTAGCTTTAAAATTAGCAGAAATAAATTTTTGATGCACCACCAGATCATCTTCCGAAACCACAAATCCTCTAGACGGAATAGTTTTTCTTACCATCTCAACAACATCATTTTTATCTTCAGCCTTAATCTGCTTAGCAGTTTCAAACCCAAGCCCCGCCTGAGCCCCGCCCATTAATTCAATATACACATCAGCCAAAAGCTCTGTATCCAACAACGCACCATGCTTTGTTCTTTTAGATAAATCGATGCCGAAGCGCTTACATAAAGCATCAAGAGAGTTTGGCGAACCAGGAAATTTAGCACGCGCCACTAACAAAGAATCAACAACGCCAACTTTTTCTATTAACGGCAAACCACACAAGCCAAGCTCAAAATTAAGAAATTTTAAATCAAATTCAGCATTGTGAATCACCAATGTTCCACCTTTAATAAAATCTAAAAATTTTTCTGCAACATGATTAAAGATTGGCTTATCTTGTAAAAATTCTGTAGAAATTCCGTGAATTTTAAACGCCTCATAAGGCACATCGCGACGAGGATTTACATAGCTGTGAAATACATTGCCTGTTTTTACTTTATTGATTAATTCAATGCAGGCAATTTCGATTACTTTGTGGCCACTGCGTGGATCAAGGCCCGTAGTTTCAGTATCGAGACAGATTTCACGCATTATTATTCAGAGATAAAATTATTTTTTGGCTGGCAGAATGATCTAGAGCTCTGTGCTTTCACGAAGTTTATAACTTCTTGCACAATAGCTTGATCATAATCGGCAGCAAGTAAATTAACGCGAGCAAGAAAGCTTTTATCGCTTACAGTAAATAATGTTTTAAAGAAGCTACGCAAAGCGTGAATTTCTTCACGCGGCAAATTGCTACGCTTCATTCCAACTAGGTTTAAACCCGCTAGAGACGCGCGCTCTCCCATCACCATACCATAAGGAATAACATCGCTTTCAACGCCAGACATGCCTCCAATCATGGCTCCACGACCAACACGAACAAATTGATGCAAGGCTGAAAGCCCACCAATCACAACATCATCGCCCAATTGCACATGGCCTGCAAGCGTGGCATTATTGGCTAAAATAACGTTATTACCAATCACGCAATCATGCGCCACATGCACCGCAACCATCAATAGACAATTATTGCCAATAACGGTTTGCATCGCGCCATCTTTGGTTCCTGGGTGGATTGTAACATGTTCACGAATGCGATTATTATCGCCAATAATAATGCGTGAATTTTCGCCAGCAAACTTGAGATCTTGCGGGTCTTGACCAATCGCCGCAAAAGGAAAAATTATATTCCCCGCACCAATTTCAGTAAAACCCTCAATCACAACATGTGATTTTATGATAGTATTTGCACCAACTTTGACATTTTCACCAATCACCGAATAAGCGCCAACCTCAACGCCCTCGCCTATTTGTGCCTTGTTAGAAATAATTGCAGTTGGATGTATTTTGTTCATTATTTTTGAGCTTTATTTTTATCAACAAACATAGCGGAAAATTCTGCTTCTGCAACTTTTTGACCAGCAACCATAGCCACTCCAGACATTTTCCAAACACTAGATCGGCCTTGAATCGTTGTAATATGCAATTCTAAAACATCGCCTGGAATCACTGGTTTTCTAAATTTAACCTTATCAATTCCCATAAAATAAACCAATTTATCTTCATTGCTTTTTTCAGTCGCAGAATTCATGATCATGATTGCGGCACTTTGTGCCATAGCCTCAACAATCAGAACACCTGGCATGATTGGGCGATCAGGAAAATGCCCAGTAAAATGAGGCTCATTAAAAGTAACATTTTTAAAGCCAATCGCCTGTTTAAAAGGGTCTAAAATAGTGACTTTATCAATTAATAAAAATGGATAACGATGTGGCAAATCTTTAATGATTTGCTCGATGCCAATTTCAATTTTTGTAGGTTTTTCGTCTGTCATTTTGTTTTATTTTTTAAGTAACAATTGCCTATATAGGTTATTTTCGATTATAAAAAATGCAAGTTAGTAAAAGTTTTTCTTGATTCAAAAGGCCTTAGCAGCTTACAATAGCCTTCCTTAAATTTTATTAACATGATAAATAACAAACTTGATCAAAAATTTAGCGGCGCAGAAATAATCCTTAAAGCCTTTGTCAATGAAGGTGTAGACACTATTTTTGGCTATCCTGGTGGCGCAATTTTGCCATTTTATGATGCACTTTTCATGCAAAATGAAATTCGTCATATTCTAACGCGCCATGAACAAGCGGCCGCCCATGCTGCCGAAGGTTATGCGCGCTCTACTGGCAAAGTCGGCGTAATCACCGTTACTTCTGGCCCTGGAGCAACTAATGCCATCACCGGCCTTACAGATGCCTATCTCGATTCGATTCCTTTAGTTTGTATTTCTGGTCAAGTTGCTACTGGCTTAATTGGTACTGATGGCTTTCAGGAGGCTGATATTACTGGTCTCACGCGCTCTTGCACTAAACATAATTATCTAGTCAAAGATGTCAAAGATTTGGCTTATATTATTCATGAGGCCTTTCATATAGCGCGCTCTGGTCGCCCTGGTCCAGTTTTAATTGATATTCCTAAAGATGTTCAAAATAATAAAACCACTTATCATGGCAAAATGAAGATTGAGCGTAAATCTTTTCAAACTAAGCCTTATAATAATCCTATTCCTCACGATCAAATCGTTGCGGCTGTTGATTTGATGATCACTGCAAAAAAGCCAATTTTCTATACTGGTGGCGGCATTATTAACTCTGGTGAAAAAGCTAGCGAGCTTTTAACTGAGCTAGTTCGCGCCACAGGATACCCTATCACCAACACGCTGATGGGCCTCGGTGGCTTTCCCGCTTCTGATCCGCATTTTATCGGAATGCTAGGAATGCACGGCACATATGAAGCCAACATGGCAATGCATGATTGTGATGTAATGATAAATATCGGCGCGCGCTTTGATGATCGCGTTACGGGACGAGTCAATGCATTTTCGCCAAACTCAAAAAAAATCCATGTTGATATAGATGAAACCTCAATTGATAAAATTATTCGCGTTGATGTTTCGATCACCTCTGATGCCTCGCAAGCCTTGCAATTATTGCTTGCAGAATGGAAATCGCGCCAATTAAAATCACGCCAAAAAGATATTTCACCTTGGTGGGATCAAATTAAAAAATGGCAAAAAATTGATTCACTCTCTTATGAAAAAAGTGATGTTAAAATCAAGCCAGAATATGCTTTGCAGGTTTTAAACAAGCTCACACAAAAGCAACAACCATTTGTTTCAACCGATGTGGGGCAGCACCAAATGTGGGCCGCGCAATATATTCAGTTTGATAGCCCAAAAAAATGGCTTACTTCTGGTGGCCTTGGAACCATGGGATACGGCGTTCCAGCGGTCATTGGTGCACAAATTGCTAATCCTGATGCGCTAGCAATTTGTATCAGCGGCGACGCTTCTTTCATGATGAATATGCAAGAATTGGCAACGATCACGCAATATAAATTGCCAGTTAAAATTGTTATCCTCAATAACCGCTACATGGGCATGGTGCGCCAGTGGCAAGAGCTCATCTATGATAAGCGCGAAAGTCAAACTTATATGGAATCTTTGCCCGATTTTGTTAAACTAGCTGAAAGCTTTGGTATCAAAGGAATGCGCTGCGAAAATCCAAAAGATATTGAGGCGCAATTCAAAGAAATGCTTGCGCATCCAGGGCCGGTGCTGTTTGATTGCATGGTTGATAAAGCAGAAAATGTTTTTCCAATGATCCCTGCAGGCGCTGCACATAACGAAATTCTTCTTGGAAAACAAGCTAGTCTATATGTGCAAAAAGATATGAACGCGGTTTAAAAAATTTATGACTGATACAATAAAAAAACATGTAATTGCGGTTTTGGTTGATAATGAATTTGGTGCATTAGCGCGCATTGTCGAGCTTTTTTCAGCACGCGGCTGTAACATCGAATCACTAAATGTGGCTCC
>SHWK01000025.1 GCA_009693885.1 Rickettsiales bacterium | reverse complement strand
ATGTTTTGCGAGACTAATCCAATTCCCGTTAAATATGCTGCGAGCTTGATGGGATTGTGTTCTGCTGAAAATCGCTTGCCGTTGGTTGAGGCCAGCCAAGCTTCTAAGGATAGGATTGCAGCTCAGATGCGTAAGGTTGGGTTGATTTAAGGCTAAAACACATACCAAAGTAAGATATTATTTTAAGAACCTTATTTGTAAATTTAGGTTAAAAAACAACTCTCCGTCTTTCTCATAAAGCAGTCCATAATCATGCCTGCCACTAGAAGGACTATCAAATTTAGTATTTTCGTAAAGATAGCTCATAAATTCATTTCGATTATACAAATGATAACAAACTACCTCACCATTTTGCTTTACTACAATATAACCACCATGAATATCATCGCTATGTCCATTCCACTCAATACTGGCAACCATTCCTAGCGCAACAGCATCTAAAAATCTTTTTACTTTTGTTTCATAGCTAGCAATCGATAAACCAAATTCTTTTTTGAATATCGGATCATTTGCCAATGTTTTAACTAAATCCCGCATCAAAGAACCCTTACCAAGAAAAAAATTAAGTAACATTTGCGCAATAAATCGTGGAAAGGCTGTGTCTATATTTTTTAAGTTTAATTTCAGCTCTTCAGAAGAAAGATAAGATAAAGAGAGAACTCCCCCATCATTAATAATTGCAGACAAACGATCTCTGATTTTTGACCTAGTTTTTATTGAATTAATCTTATCAATATCACCTTTAAATCCATCGACTTTAAAAATAAAATTAGTTGTTTTTCCTGCATTAAAAAGTGTTGAGGCGCCTCCAATCATTGACTTAACCGAAAAACCCAATTGAGGCATTGTCTCTGTTACTCTATCATGGATAACTGCAATAATATCAGCTTTTTTATTGTTATCGGCCTTAACTTTATTGCATAAAAAATCACGCATCATTTCTTCTGCCTCTGCAATTGCAAAAACTTTTTTTCCGTCTTTTATTTTTTCAAAAATTTTTAAAGTTTTTGCTTTTAAATTATTGCTAGAAACTTTTTTTAAAATAGCGCCACTTTGATTTCTGATTATGATATCAGATTTTGGCCCAGAAATATCATAAATCTTTGTCACCCCACCCTTCTCTTCTCTAATTATTTTACAAAAAATAAAAGATTTTCCCGCAATTATTTCTAAATTTTTATTGGCCGCAGGAAGTTTTCTTTGCTCAAGTATTTTTAAAAAAGCATAAAATTCTGACCACTCTCCTTTATTTGCGGATCTATTATTTTTTGCCATGCTCTTTTAGCTTTTTTATTATTTCTACTGCAACCATTTGAATCGCGGGCACCGCAACCGAGTTTCCTAGTTGCTTCATCGCCTGAGCCTCCCCTACAGGAAATTCAAAATCATCTGGAAATCCTTGCATTTTTAAGCCTTCTTTTGAGCCAATTTTTTTTACTTTTCCATCAACAAGATAAGCATCCCAATTTCTTCTATCATCGATTCCACTACCCCTGCCTCCAACTCGCAGAGTAAAGCCAATTTCTTTTTTACATTCGCCACCAAGAACATCTGACAGTGTATATTTTAATGGAACTGGGTTTGGAAATTTAAAATCTATTTCTTTGTTTTTAAAACCAACCATAAAAAGTCGTGGTCGATGTTGAGGAAGGCCGTAATCTGAGGCTTTTGCTATTTTATAAAAAAACGAATATCCTAAGTCTTCAAGAGTTCTTTTTATAGTTTGAAAAGTCATCCCATCATCATGTTTTAAAAGATGGCGAACATTTTCAAGGAAAAATGCTGCTGGTTTTTTTTCATTAAGAATATTTACAATATTGAAAAAAAGCGTTCCTCTTGTTTCATTGAATCCTTTTTTAAATCCAGCTTGAGAAAATGGCTGACAAGGAAATCCTGCACACAAAACATCAAAATCTGGAATTTTTTTTGGATCGACTAAAGTTATATCTCCAGCAAAATTTTCACTATTCACAATTTCTGGGGATATTTTGCTAAAATTATGCTTATATGTTTTTCGTGCTGATTCATCCAATTCAGAAGCAAACACGCAGCTTGCACCAGCATCGTGAAACGCTAAATGGAATCCACCAATACCGCAGAATAAATCTATAAAGGTTGGATTTAGTTGGCTAGGCGATTTTAGCAATTTTATTGGCCTCAAAACTTGGGTTAAACGAGGAGCGATTCTCGCATTAAAATCTACAAATAAATCTTGTTGGTTGCATTGTCTCATGGTTTTGTTTTTTGTGGATTTGTGATTCCTGTTTTGTATAAAATAAAATCAAAATAAAGAAATTATTCTACATCACCATATAACAATCTTTTTAAGATTTAAATTATTTTTATATTTTTAATTTCTTCTACTCAACTTCCTTCGTAATCCAACCACCACCAAGCACGCGCGAATCTTGATAAATCACGCAAGCCTGCCCCGGAGTAATCGCCCGCGTCATTGATTTCATCACAACTTCTGCTTCATTATTTGGCAATATATAAATTGTAGCATTTTCTTCTTCATGGTTTGAGCGTAGGCGCACCTTAGCTTTAAATGATGCTGATTTTTCTGTCGCAAATTTTTCTACATTAGCTTGATCATTGCTATGATTTATTTGAGAAACATCAATCAACCAATTAACATCACGCATAATAAATTTACGATTTTGCAGGTATTTTTCTTCTCCAACTAATACCCTATTTTTTATAGGGTCAATTTTGACTACAAACAAGGGCTCTGGGTAAGAAATGCCTAATCCTCTTCTTTGTCCTAAAGTAAAATTTATAATTCCATCATGCTTGCCGAGAACTTTTTCTGTTTCAATATGGACAAGCTCACCCTCCTTAAAGGCTGTAGGACGCATGCGCTTTATCACTGAGGCATAATCACCATTTGGCACAAAGCAAATATCTTGGCTATCAGGCTTATTTGCTACTTCTAGACCATATTGTTCAGCCATTTTGCGAGTTTCTTCTTTACGCATTCCTCCTAAGGGGAAGCGCAAAAAATCTAGCTGCTCCTTTGTTGTAGCGAAAAGAAAATAGCTTTGGTCTTTGTTTTCATCGATCGCTTTATGTAATTCAGAATGCATAAGCGGAACGGATGAATCATCACCCAACATCAAAGAATCAGCCAAACCAACTTCTCGACGAACATAATGACCAGTTGCCAACACATCAGCCCCAAGGTCTCGCGCCACCTTCATTAAATCACGAAACTTCACCGATTGATTGCATTTTACGCATGGAATTGGCGTTTCGCCGCGCAAATAACTATCAGCAAAATCATCCATCACCGCTTCTTTAAAAAGGCTTTGATAATTTAAAACATAATGTGGAAAATTATGCTTATCGGCAACTTTTTTTGCATCCATGATATCAACACCAGCGCAGCACGCGTTCTTTTTTTTCAATGCATCCCCAAGATCATAAAGTTGCAGAGTAATGCCAACCACATCATAGCCCCGCTCTTTTAAAAGGCAGGCAACAACAGATGAGTCAACGCCTCCCGACATTGCAACCACCACTTTTGTATCTGCGGGTTTTTTGTCAATCCCCAAAGAATTTAGCATTACAAAAAAATAAAATTTCTATTGAAAAACAATCATAGCTACGAGAGTATAATTATGTGGTTACAACTAATCAACATATCTATATTTATGGACAATAAAAACGCCGCCAATTCAGCAAAATTAACTCTACCAAACGGCAAAGAAATTACGCTGCCGATCCACAAAGCATCAGTGGGGCAAGATGTGATCGACATCTCTACGCTCTACAAAGAGACCGACATGTTCACTTATGATCCGGGGTTTTTATCTACTGCATCGTGCGAATCACAAATCACCTTCATTGATGGTGATCAAGGTATTTTGCGGCATCGCGGCTATTCGATTGAAGATTTGGCACAAAAAAGTGAGTATCTCGAGCTATGCTACCTGCTGATCCACAACGAATTACCTTCGCGTGAGCAATATGAAAAATTCAAGAAAAATGTTAAAGATAACACTTTAGCGCATGAGCAACTTCATATTCTTTATCGCGGCTTTCCAAGGCGCGCGCACCCAATGGCGATAATGGTTGGCGCCGTTGCATCGCTTTCGGCTTTTTATCACGAAACCATGCATATCAACACTGAAGAAGGTAAGTTGGATGTGGTTTACAAAATCATCGCCAAAATGCCAACATTGGCTGCGATGGCTTATAAATACTCGATTGGTGAGCCAATTGTTTATCCGCAAGATGATCTTGGTTTTGCTGAAAATTTTCTCCACATGCTGTTTGCAACGCCAAACAAAAAATACACTGTTAGCCCTACGATCGCTAAGGCGATGGAGCGCATCTTTATTTTACACGCCGATCACGAACAAAATGCCAGCACTTCAACCGTAAGGCTCGCTGGCTCTTCTGGAGCAAATCCATTCGCCTGCATTGGCGCAGGAATCGCCTCACTTTGGGGCCCTGCTCATGGTGGCGCCAATGAAGAAGTTATCGAAATGTTGCAGCAAATTGGTACAGTCGATCGCATTCCAGAATTTATCGCCCGCGCCAAAGATAAAAACAGCGGATTCCGTCTAATGGGCTTTGGTCACCGTGTTTACAAAAATTATGATCCACGCGCCGCAGTTCTTAAATCTTCTTGCGATGAAGTGTTAAAAGAGCTTGGCATCACAGATGATCCGCTACTTCATATCGCAGTTGAGCTCGAAAGAATTGCTTTAAGTGATGAATATTTTATCCAAAGAAAACTCTTCCCTAATGTCGATTTTTATTCTGGAATCATTTATAAAGCCTTAGGAATTCCATCAAGTTTATTTACTGTAATTTTTGCCGTTGCTCGCTCTGCAGGATGGATTGCGCAATGGAAAGAAATGATCGAAGATAAAGCCTTTAAAATCGGGCGTCCACGCCAACTTTATACCGGGCATGTTACAAGAGAATATACCGACATTAGTAAGAGATAATTTTTAAAAAATGCTCATAGAATCAATCATAAAAAAGATTACCGCGAAGAGCGTAAAAAAACTTGTGGCAACAAAGCCGGATGAGGATTTTTTCCCCTATGTGTGCCACTATGATCCAAGCACAATCTTAACCAAAAATGGTGAACTTTTACAAATTATTCGCATTACTGGTTTTGGTGGAGACCCCTCTTCTTCTGATCTGATCACTTTGCGCGATACTCTGCGTGATTCAATATCTGAAAATATCAAAGAGAGCAAATTTGCCCTCTGGTTTCATACAATTCGCCGCAAAAAAAATATCGTTCCCAAAGGCGAATATACCGACTTCTTATCAGAAAGAGTCCATCAAGATTGGGTCAAAAAAAATAAGTGGGCCGATCAATATGTTAATGAACTTTACATCACAATAATCATCGAAGGATTTGATACTTCAATTCAAAATTTTCATGCCTTCTCGCGCTCTTTTTATCGCAAGACAACCTTTGGTTTGCACACAAAATTTCTTGCAGAAAGTTTTAAATCTTTAAGTCGCGTTTCACTATCAATTCTTGCTAATATTGAAGATTATGGCGCTAAATTACTTAATATTAGCGAATGGGATGGTGCTTTATATTCTGAACCAATGCGCTTTTTTGGCAAAATTGCTAACCTCAACGAAGATAGATATCCACTAGCTGCAAACGATATTTCAAGCGAGCTAGCAACTCATAAAATTGCTTTTGGCAATCGTGAATTAGAAGTATCTGGGCCAAATAATAAAAATTTTGCCGCAATGCTTTCAATTAAAGAATATCATGAGGTTTCCACCGATGCTCTTGAAAGAATTTTGCAATTACCTTTTGAATTTATCATCTCGCAATCTTTTGATTTTTCTGTTAACAAAAAAGATATTGAGGTGCAGCAATATCAAGATCAAATTTTACGAATTAGTGGTGATGATGATTTTCGTAATTTAAGTGGAATCGGCGATTTTATTGACAGCGATACTAATTCTGAAACTGACTATTGTCGCATTCAAAACAGCGTTATGCTTATAAATAGTAGCAAAGAAGTGCTGGAAAAAGATATCGCTTCTCTTGTTGAAAAATTCAGCACCTTGGGTTTTATTTTGGTGCGTGAAGATATTTTTTCTGAACATTGTTTTTGGTCGCAATTACCAGGAAATTTTGCATTTTTGCGTCGTCAAAAAATCATCAACACCTCTCGCATCGCTGGCTTTGCCTCATTACATAATTTTCCAGCAGGATCAATTGATGGAAATCACTGGGGGCCAGCTATCACAACACTCAAAACAATTCTGAAAACTCCTTACTTTTTTAACTTTCACGATAAAGATTTGGGGCACTCTCTTGTTATTGGCCCAAAAGAATCAGGCAAAACAACAGTGACCAACTTTCTTCTTACTGAGGCTTGCAAATTAAATAATAAGATTTTTTATTTTGATTCCAATAAGTCATCTAAAGTATTTATTGAAGGACTTTCTGGACAACATCATATTTTAACTAAAGATATAAATAATCCGCAATTCTTGCAATTGAATCCGTTTTCTTTGCCAAAAAATCAAGAAAATGAAGCTTTTCTTGTCTCTTGGATCAAAGAGCTCGTGGTGTTTTTAAAAGGAGAAGTTCCTGAAAATGAAGCAGCTCTAATTCCAGAAATTATCAAACAAGTTTGCTCCACAACATCACCAAGTTTTCTTACTGCTTTTGATGCCTTTACCAATAAAACCCCAGCTCTTTACGAAAAATTAAAAATTTGGGGCGCTGGAAAATTAGGCTATGTTTTTGGCTCACAAAATGAAATTGATTGGAAAAATCCCGTTCACTCTTTTGATTTAAGCGAGATAATAAATCAAAAACCTGTTCTGATTCCCGTAATCAGCTATTTGATGCAAAGAATTGAGGCAAACCTCGATGAAAAGCCTGCTATTGTGGTTTTTGATGAGGCGTGGGATTTGCTTGATAATACAATAATCGCCCCAAAATTAGAACAATTCTTACAAAGATTGCGCAAAAAAAATTGTATCGTAATTTTTCTTACAACCAATAATGATTATATTGACGATAGCGCTATTACAAAAACTATTAAAGAAAATACCGCGGCGCAGATTTATTTGTCAAACCCCTCACCACAAGAATATTATAAAACAATTTTCGATTTAACCGAAGAAGAGTTTGATATTTTAAAAATGATGGGAGCAAAAGATAGAAACTTCCTCCTCAAGCATCGCGGCGACTCACTAATCATCGATCTTGACCTTGGCAGCTTTGCCGAAACTCTAAAAATTCTATCCGCAGATTCTGTTACTATTGCAGCAATGGAAGAAATTATTTCTTCTTATAAAGCAAAAAATTCTGGATCTAGCCCAACCGCAAAAGATTGGATTCCTCAATTAGTTGAAGTTATAAAAGCAGTGGAACAAGAAAAGCATAACGCCGCAATCCAAGCGATGCGCGAAGCAAAAGCTCAGGAGAGAAAAACTGAAGAAGCATGATCATTTCATTAAATTTTGTAAAAAAAATCTTTCTTATCTTTGCAATTTTTATTTTTTTTGCTGCGTGCGGTTCTCGATTTTTTATTAATTCTAGCAATAGCGAAATTCAAAAAATTGAAAGAGAAGATCATCAATTTTGTGTTTCTCTTGGTTTAGATTTTGACGAAGACGCATTAAAAACTGAAATTTATTGGCGCTGCAAACTCGCTTTAGCAAAAAGCAGAATAAAATCAGATGACATTACGCCAGAAGCAATCAGGCTCAATATTGCAATTCAAAAATTGATTGCCGATATTACTAAAGACTATAATAATTCCTATGAAAAATGGGGCGATAGCAGAAATAGCTTATTCGATAATAATGATCACCAAACCTGCATAACTCAAGGCCATAGCTTTGATTCTCTTGAGCAAATCGCCGTTGAAGATTATTTTATTTGCCGAAAAAGACTACTTAATGATCAACAGATAATTCCACCTTATCATAAAACAGAATATTTCAAACGCTCGCAAGATAGCTACAACATTGGCTTTGCAATAAATCAAAAAACTGATCGAGATATTGCAAACTTCGAAGCAATAAAAGCAAAATATCCAAAATGTGTTAAACTTGATTTCAAAGGAGAAGATTTTAAAATTTGCAAAAGTGATTATGATCAACAGCGCCAATGCTTTAAAAAAATCACTAACTTAAAATTTAAACGCGAATTGCAAGAAAAAACTGCTTGTCAAAAAAAAGCATATGTGAGATTTCCTGATTCGATGCTAAAAAAAGATGATAAGAAAATGGAGGAAATTGCCAGTGCCAACAGAAGGGCTGATCTCAGCAATAGTAGTAATTTTTTTAGTATTGGACTCAATGAAGAACAAATAGCTAAATTTAAAGGAGAAGACACTACGACAGCAACAAAAGATGTTCCGGAAAAAGAAGCTTTTCCTAAAAAAGATATTGATAAAAAAATTGCTGATACAAAAAATGCTCTCGAAAAAGACGATGAGCAAAAAATTGCAGAAAATATCATCGAAGATTTTGATAGCAAAAATCACTTATATGATAAAATTGATCTCACAAAATTGCGCCAACGATTTATTTTTTCTTGCCAAAAAGCCCTTGATCCAAGCCTTACAGAATATGGCATCAAGCTGCAAAAAAACTGCGACGCAATCGTAGAAAAATGGGAGGAATAAATGAGTATAAATAATCTCGCCAGTTTCGCTGTAATAGAAGAAAAATCACGTGGTCGTATTTATCAAGAAAATTACGATGACACAAAATATCGCTCAATTTTTGGCCGCGATCGCGATCGCATTATAAATTCTTCAGCCTTTAGAAGGCTGCAATATAAAACACAGGTTTTTACCAATGATCAGGGCGATCACTATCGCACTCGCCTCACCCATTCACTTGAAGTGGCACAAACTGCACGCTGGATTGCTGGTGGACTCGCTGTTAACAAAGATTTAGCGGAGATTGTTTCGCTTGCTCACGATTTAGGCCATCCTCCTTTCGGCCACGCCGGAGAAGATGCGCTAAATGAGCAAATGCAAAATATTGATACCAATATTGGATTTTCACATAATCTGCACACACTAAAAATCATCACTAAAATTGAAACGCGCTTCATCGAATTTGAAGGACTAAATCTATCGTGGGAAGTCCTGGAAGGCGTGGTTAAGCATAATGGGCCAATTGCCAAAAAATCACTCGATGAAAATTTATTTTTCTATCTCAAAGAATATAATCAAAAACATGATTTAGATTTATTTCACTTTCCTTCGCTAGAAGCACAGATATCAGGCATTGCCGATGATATAACTTATAACAATCATGATATTGAAGATGGTTTAAGAGCTGATCTATTTAAAATTGAAGAGTTATTAGATTTGCCTTTAATTGGCAAAATTTATCGCGAAATATTAGAACAATATCCACAAATTCGCCGCGAAACTTTAGCGGGAGAAGCCAAGAAGCGTATTACTCTAGCAATGGTTGTTGATGTAATTCATAACACACAAAAAAATATCGCTCAAGAAAAAATTATTAGCGAAAAAGATGTGCGCAATTACAATAAATCTTTAGTAAATTTTTCTGAAGAAATGGAAATAGCTCATCAAAAACTAAAAAACTTTTTGATGCAAAATATGTATCGTCATAACGAGGTTAACCTAATGACGAAGCGGGCCCATATGGTTATTGAGGGGCTATTTAAGCATTATTTTAATCACCCAGATCAACTGCCAGATAATTATAACACCCTGAGCAAGAAAATTTCTAGCAAAAAAGAACTGGCCGAGCTAGTATCAGACTATATTGCTGGCATGACTGACCGCTTTGCAATAAAAGAGCATCAGAAATTATAAAAATATTGAATGCAAAATTTCACTTTCACCATCCTAGAAAATCAAGCTGGTATTCGACTTGATAAATTTCTTGCGGAACAATTTCTTACTTTAAAACCAGAAATAACCCGCAGCAAAATTCAAAAATTAATTGATGATGGAAATGTTGTAGAATCAAATGGCACAACGCTTCACAACGCATCACAAAAAACCAAGTTATCACAAGAAATTATTGTTACGCTAGCTGAAGTTAAGCCATCACATCTTACTGCCACAGAAATTGCTTTTGAAATTGTCTATGAAGATGATGATTTGCTGGTGATCAACAAACCAGCTGGTTTAACGGTTCATCCCGGTGCAGGCAATCAAGATAATACCTTGGTTAACGCACTCTTATTCACTCACAAAAACCGTCTTTCAGAAGTTGGTGGAGAATTTCGCCCCGGCATCGTGCATCGTTTAGATAAAGACACTAGCGGCTTAATGCTGGTTGCCAAAAATGATTTCACTCATCAAATTTTGGGCAAAGCTTTGCAAGAAAGACAAATCAGGAGAAACTACCAAGCCTTTATTTACGGGGTTCTTAACCCCAAACAAGGCCTTATCAACAAAAATATTGTGCGCAGTAGAACAAATCGCACCAAGATGTCGGTCAGCAGGGCTCTAGGGCGCAACGCCATTACTCATTTTCAAACAAAAGAGATTTTATGCGATGGATTTATTAGCTTGATTGAATGCAAGCTAGAAACTGGCCGCACTCATCAGATTCGTGTTCATATGGAATCGCTCAAGCATTCTTTGGTGGGAGATCAAATTTATAATGGTAGCAAAAAAACCGCTCCAAAAGATTTTGATGAAAAAACTAGAAAATTCATCGCAGAATTTCCGCGTCAGGCGCTACATTCTTACAAAATTAGCTTTTGCCACCCACGCAGTGAAAAAGAATTAGAATTTGAGATCGCCCTGCCCGATGATATGCAAGTGCTTTATGATTTGATG
>SHWK01000024.1 GCA_009693885.1 Rickettsiales bacterium | reverse complement strand
AAGGCAAAATAATAGCTGGCGCTAAAGATGGTTTAATTGAAATTGACGGCAACAGTCTTTTTGAAGCAAAAGCGCGTGCAGAGCTATTAGCGGCTGGTGCTAAAGATGCTCCTGGAGGAGGAAATAGCCTTGGCATGCAAACAGCCAATGTTGGAATACAAGGTGCTAATGCTGGAATACAAGGTGCCAATATTGGCTTACAAGGTGGTAGCGTTCTTTTAACTGCAAAGGATTTATCTGAAGATAAAGAAGGCGTCAATGAAGCACTCATCAAAATGCGCAGCGCTATGAAAAACCAATCTGAAATAGCGGAGAAGGGAGCGTGGCGAAATGAGAAAATCCAAGAAAATACCGTCACAACTGCACAATCTGAAATAGCTTCATTAAAAGCATCAGGAGATACATCAGCCGCAGCTAAAGCAAAAATTTCTACTCTTGAAGGCAATATTATTACTGCCCAACAACAAATATCTGAATTTAGAGCAGAGAAAGAAAGTGCTAAACAAGCTGTGTCAAGATATGAAAAAGACATCACCTCACTTACATAACTTGTAAAACCATATTTAGATAATTATCTAAATTGAAATTCGATTTTTTTAACATAAAATGAGCAAAAGAGACTATTACGAAATTTTAGGCATTGGCAAAAAAGCTTCTGATGATGAGATCAAAAAAGCTTATCGCAAGTCAGCGATGCAACATCATCCTGATCGCAACCCTGGCAATACTGAGGCTGAAAAAAAGTTCAAAGAAGCAACTGAGGCCTATGAAGTTTTAAAAGATGCCCAAAAGCGCGCTGGCTACGATACCTATGGCCATGATTCTGCACAAGGTGGGCGCGGCGGTGGCTTTGGCGGCGGTCAAGGTGGTGGCAATGATTTTTCTGGCTTCGATTTCAACGATATTTTCAGCAATTTTAGCGATATTTTCGGCGAGATGGGTGGTTCTAGGCAGGGTAAGAAAAAAAGTTCGGCGATTCGTGGCTCTGATGTGCGCTATAATATCGAAATCACACTCAGCGAGGCTTTTGGTGGCGTTACCAAAAATATTTCCTTCTCAATTCCTTCGCAATGCGGCACTTGCAATGGTCTTGGCAGCGAAAATGGTGATAAACCATCAGATTGCAACACCTGTCAAGGTTCTGGCAAAGTGCGTATGCAACAGGGGTTTTTTATTGTTGAGCGCGCTTGCACAGCTTGTCATGGCAGCGGGCAAATCATCAAAAATCCCTGCAAAACCTGTCGTGGTGAGGGTCGCGTCAATAAAGAGAAAAAACTCGCGGTAAAAATCCCCGCTGGCGTTGATGATGGCAATAAAATTAGGCTTTCTGGTGAGGGCGAAGCAGGCTCTCGTGGCGGTCCTGCGGGCGATCTTTACGCCTTTGTTTCGATTAAAAAACACGGATTTTTCAATCGCGATGGTGATGATATTTATTGCGAAATTCCAATCAAATTTACCGCCGCAGCTCTTGGTGGCTCGATTGAAGTGCCAATAATTGATGATAGCAAAGCTAAATTGCAGATTCCTGAAGGCACGCAAACTGGGCAACAATTTCGTCTTAAGGGCAAAGGAATGATCGTATTAAGTGCAGGTGGCCGTAGGGGGGATATGTTTGTGAAGGTATTTGTTGCGGTGCCTAAAAAACTAAGTGCGGAAGAAAAATCTTTGCTCATCAAATTAGATGGTCTTGTGGGCGATAAAACTGACGATTCTAAGGCGGATAACTTTTTTAAGAAGTTTTTTTAATTGTTAAAATATAGTCCCGCACTCGGTCTATACTGAATCAACTTCAGGAAGTCGATTCAGTATATTTTAAATTTTTTTTCGCCACACGAGTGGCGCCCCACTTGCGGGGATCCCGAATATCGAAACCTGATTGAAAAAGATCGGTGGTTTGAATCAGGTTGGTATATCCTCATCTGATTTAAAACCCATCTTTTGGCGCTTAGAAACGCGCTGTGAATCAGATTTTAACTGGCCGCAAGCTGCCATCACATCATCACCGCGAGTTTTGCGAATTGGCGCCACTAAATCACTGTTTTTTAGAATTTTTTGAAACTGCGCAATGCGTTCATCGCTAGATCTCTCATATCCGCACGACATCCATGGGTTGAATGGAATTAGATTTATTTTTGCATTTAAATTATATTTATTAATTAGTGAAATCAACTCGCGCGCGTGCTCATCGCGATCATTGATATCGCGCAATAGAACATATTCAAAAGTAACTTTTTGCCCAGGATTTTCATTATTATAAATTTTGCAGGCCTTCATTAATTCATCGAGCGGGTATTTTTTATTGATTGCCATTATGCTGGTTCGAAGCATATCATTAGCGGCGTGAAGCGATATTGCTAAAGCGGTTTTTAGTTCTTTTGACATGCGCAAAATTTCTGGTACCAAGCCAGAAGTAGAAATTGTAATACGACGCGAAGAAAGACTCAAACCAGCAGCATCATTGAGAATTTTTGCGGTTGCGGCAACATTTTCATAATTATAAAAAGGCTCACCCATGCCCATAAACACTACATTGGTAATTTTTTGCCGCGATGGTGAAGCCGCCATATCGCCAACACCGATTTTTTTCCAATCATCAAGCAGATCTTTGGCGATCATGATTTGACCGACGATTTCAGAGGCCTCAAGATTGCGTACCAAAGTTTGCGTGCCCGTATGACAAAATTTGCAAGCCAAAGTGCAACCGACTTGCGACGAGATGCAGAGGGTGCCGCGCGTTTCTTCAGGAATAAAAACTGCCTCAACTTGATTGCCATCCGCAAATTTTACGAGCCATTTTCTTGTGCCATCAGAAGCGAGTAAATCCTTGAAAATCGCTGGTCGCGCTAGGGTAAAATTTTTTGTTAAAACTTCTTGTGTTGCCTTGGAGATGTTGCTCATCGCGGAGAAATTTTGTACACCGCGAACATAGATCCAGTTCCAAATTTGTGCGGCGCGGAAGGGCTTTTCACCAATGTTTATCAGCTCTTGGGTTAGTTGTTCTTTGGTTAGTCCGATTAGGTTTTTCATTTTTTACTGCTGTTGTTATTTGGATCTCTCATTTTTAAAGTTGTTTTTAGATCTTGCTTCAGCGATAAATCACCTACTTTATATTTTTGGTAAAACTCTCTCAACTTTGTGCGTTACAGATAACTTTTGGGATGGTTGATCATTTTATGTAGCTGTGCTTGCGCGCGAAATAAAATGATCAACCATCCCAAAAGTTATCTGTTGAACGAGATCTAAAAACCCCCATAAAAAAACCTAAAACCGCGCAAAACTAATCCGCGGATCCACCATTTTGTAGGTCAAATCACTAATAATATTAACCACCAACCCAATTAAAGTAAAGCAATAAAGCGTTCCAAACATCACCGGATAATCGCGCGAAACCGCCGCCTCGTAGCCCATCAAGCCCACACCATTAAGCGAAAAAATAATCTCAATCAACATTGATCCAGTGAACAAAATGCCAATAAAAGCAGCGGGAATACCAGCTATCACTATCATCATCGCATTACGAAAAACATGATTATATAAAACTTGTTTCTGGGTCAAACCCTTGGCGTAAGCGGTTATAACATATTGTTTATTGATTTCTTCGATAAAAGAATTTTTGCAGAAAAATGTTAGCGCGGCAAAGCCGCCTATAACCATGGCTATTATCGGCAAAGTTAAGTGCCAAAAATAATCGAGAATTTTGTGCCACCATGAAAATTGTGAGAAGCCTTCGGACACAAGGCCACGCAGAGGAAAGATATTCCAAAAATTTCCACCAGCAAAAAGTACAATCAGCAAAATTGCGAATAAAAATGATGGAATTGCATGACCAATGCTTACAACCACACTGCTCCAAAAATCGAATTTTGAACCATCGCTAACAGCTTTTCTAATTCCCAAAGGAATTGAAATTAGATAAACTAATAATGTTGTCCACAAACCCAGAGAAATCGAGACAGGCAGCTTTTCTAAGACTAAATCAACCACTTTTTTATCTTGATAAAAACTATCGCCAAAATCAAAAAATAAAAACTTTTTCATCATCAGCCAAAAGCGCTGCCACAATGGTTTATCGAAGCCATAAAGTTGTTCGATTTTTTTTACAATTTCAGGATCGACACCTTCAGCACCGCGATATTTAGCATCTCCAATGGTGTCAATTGAAATATTTTGCTTTATCGCATCAGCAGATGCGCTCTCTGAATTGGCACGATTGGCGTGATTGAGCTTGGACAAAAATTGTTCCACTGGCCCTCCCGGCGCAGTTTGAATAATCATAAAATTTATCAACATTATCAAAAATAATGTTGGAAAAATTAATAAAATGCGCTTTGCTAGATATAGTGACATTTAAAATTTAAAAAAATTATGAAAAAACATTTATTAGTAATTGATGATGACACACGCTTGCGTAATTTACTTGGAAAATTTTTAGATGAAAATGGTTTTCAAGTATCATTGGCAAAAGATACTACGGAAGCGCGCCAATTGATTGCTCATACTAATTTTGATTTATTGATCGTTGATGTTATGATGCCAGAAGAAAATGGTATTGATTTTACCAACTCTTTTCGCACTACTTCATCGACACCAATTTTGATTTTAACCGCTAGAGGAGAGCCTTCAGACCGTATTCGTGGCTTAGAAGTTGGAGCAGATGATTATTTGGCAAAACCTTTTGATCCAAAAGAATTATTATTGCGCATTAATAATATTTTAAAACGGCATTTTTCGCCTTCAAGGGAAGTAGGAAGCACTTCTGCATCAACATCAGATTCTTGCCAATTTGGCAATTTTACCTTCACTTTTGCTCAATTGCGCCTAAAAAAAGGCGACGAATTTATCCATCTCACCGAAAGTGAATCAAAAATTCTGGCCATTTTGTGCAAAGAAAAATGCGTTGCAGTCATGCGTGATAAGCTTTCAGAGCTTTGTGGCAATATTGATGCGCGCAGTATCGATGTTCAAATTACGCGCTTGCGCAGAAAAATTGAAGTCAATCCAAAACAGCCGCAATTCTTACAGACTGTTAGAAATCAAGGCTATGTGCTTTATGCTTAATTATTGTCAGCCACAATTCTTTGCTTGAAATAGAGACATTTATTTGTTATTTTATTACAAAATCATCTTACCACTCTGTAGCTTTATCGCAGATCTTAAATTTAAAAATGCTTAAACACATTAAACCATTAACCATCGGAATCATCGGCGGTGGGCAACTCGGACGCATGACAGCACAGGCTGCACAGGCCTTGGGCTACAAAACCATAATTTTCGCTGATAAAATTGATTCGCCAGCAATTCAAGTTACCGATTCTAGTATTATCGCCAATTATGATGATAAAAAGGCGTTGCAAAAATTCGCCGATTTAATTGATGTTGCCACTTTTGAGTTTGAAAATATTCCAGTTGCAAGCGTTGAATTTTTAAATGCTATTAAGCCTGTTTATCCTAGTGCGCAGGTTTTGAAAATTACTCAACATCGTATTCTTGAAAAATCTTTTTTGAATAATCTTGGCGTTGCCACCGCTGAATTTGCAGAAATAAAAACTTTGGAAAACTTGCTCGATGGATTAAAAAAATTCGACAAAGCAGTGTTAAAAACTGCTACAATGGGTTATGATGGTAAAGGGCAGTTTGTGCTAGAAAATGAAGCTTCGGCGCGAGATGCTTGGACAAAAATTTTAGCATCTTCTACATCAATTCCACAATTAATCCTCGAAAAATTCTGCCATTTTGCCAGTGAAATTTCAGTGATTGTTGTGCGCTCTATAAATGGTGAAATCGCTTGCTACGAGCCGCTTACCAATGTTCATAAAAATGGCATTTTAGATAGTAGCACTTATCCCGCAAAAATTTCTGCGACAACAAAAAACAGTGCTGAAGAAATCGCCACTAAAATCGTGCAAAGCCTTGATTTAAAAGGCGTGTTAGCAGTTGAATTTTTTGTGATGGATGATGGATCTTTGCTAGTGAATGAGCTCGCCCCTCGCCCACATAATTCGGGCCATTTTTCGATGGATGCTGCCATTACTTCACAATTTGAGCAACTCGCTAGAGCCATAACTGGCTTGCCTCTGGGCTCTACAGAATTCCACTCACAAGGGTTTATGAAAAATTTAATTGGCGATGAAGTAAATAATTTGTCAGAGTTCTTGATTGATAAAAATTCGAAGATACATCTTTATGGCAAGCTTGAGGCAAAGGCTGGAAGAAAAATGGGACACATCAATATCTTAACAAATCACCAATAAAAAAGCCCCAACTTCTATAAAAAAGATGGGGCTTTTTAAAAAAAATCAAAAATTTCTAAACATCCTGCAAGAAGTTTTTCAACAATTTAGCGCGTTTCGGATGTTGTAATTTTTTCAACGCTTTCGCTTCAATCTGACGAATCCGCTCACGAGTAACTGAAAATTGACGACCCACTTCTTCAAGCGTGTGGTCGGTCACCATACCAATGCCAAAGCGCATGCGCAAGACTCGTTCTTCTCGTGGGGTTAGCGATGAAAGCATCTGCGCTGTCATTTCTTTTAGCTTAGAATGCGATGCTGCATCAAAAGGCAACACCGCCGTTTTATCTTCAATAAAATCACCAAGGATTGAATCTTCATCATCGCCTGAAACAGGAGACTCTAAGCTGATCGGATCTTTTGAGGTGCGCAGAACTTTACGAACTTTATCAACCGGCATCAATAATTTATCGGCAATTTCTTGCGCATCAGGTGTGCGGCCAAGCTCTTGCGTAAGTTGACGCGAAGTTTTGACAATTTTGTTGATCGTTTCAACCATGTGAATCGGGATACGAATCGTGCGTGATTGATCGGCAATCGCGCGAGTAATCGCTTGGCGAATCCACCAAGTAGCATAAGTTGAAAATTTATAACCGCGACGATATTCAAATTTATCGACGGCGCGCATCAGACCAATATTGCCTTCTTGGATCAAATCCAAAAATTGCAATCCACGATTTGTATATTTTTTTGCAATTGAAACCACCAAACGCAGGTTGGCCTCAATCATTTCTTTTTTCGCTTTTAATTCACCATCTTGGCTTTTGCGAATTTCATTTATGAGCACTTTAAACTCAGGCAATGCAAGGCCAATGATGCGGGCGATTTTGCCAATTTTTGCTTGGATTTCGTTGATTTTTTCTGCTTCTTTTTTGGCAAAATCTTGCCATTTTTTATCTTTGCTTTTGGCGAAATTTTTTACTAAATCTAAACCAGCGGTCGCCAGATATTGTTTTAAAAAGTCTGTGCGCTCAATGTGGTAAAGGCGTGAAATCTGCAATAAAGAAACCTCGCTATCAATAACTTTTTTGTGACCCTCATAAAGCTGATCAACCAAAGCCTTGATCAATGAATCATTAAAACTAACTTCAGCAGCAAGTTTTTCGAACTCATCTTTCAACTTGATAATATCCTTGTCTTTCTTGGCTTCAGCGGCGGTTTTGGTTTCTGACTTATCGATAATTTTTTGGCAAACAACTGCGATTCTTTGGAACAAATCAAGCATTTTTGGCATCAAAATTCGCTCCATCGAAACGAAAGAAACTACACTTTCATCGATTTCCTCCAACTCTTCATCTTCAAAAAATGAATCTTCTTGCGCCTCGCCAACATCATGAATTATCGAAGTAATATCATCATCACTATGGGCATGCACCTCAGCATTAGCGGCCGACTGCTGATCATTATTTTTGATTAATTCTTCTAATTCAGAATTGTAGGTTTCATCAATACGAATAATATCACGCAACAAAATCGTGCCTTCAGAAAGGCCATTATACCATTCGATAAAGTGCTTCATGATAATCGGGCTCTGATACAAAGCCTTCACAGTTTTATTGCGACCATCCTCAATGCGCATCGCAATCGAAACTTCATCCTCGCGGGTGAGCAATTTTACCGTACTCATCGACTTTAGATAAGTTTTAACCGAGTCTTCGCTGCGCTTTTGGCTTTTCTCTTCATCCTTGCCAATCACACCATCCTCGATGAGCTTTTCTAGATCTTCTTCTTTTTCAACAATGTTGATTTTGAACTCAGTCAATACATCAAGAATGCGCTCCATTTTATCAGGATCGACATCTGAATCCATACTCTCATTGATCTGATCGTAGGTTAAAAAACCTTGCGATTTGCCGAGTGTAAGTAATTTTTTTAATTTTTCTGAAAGTTCACTAGATAATCTTTGATCTTCATCCTTACTGGTTTGTGGCTTTGCGCTTTTAATTAATTGCTTTTTTTCTGCAATAATTAGTTTTTGTTCTGCTTTTTTTGAAAGGGCTTTTGGCACTATTTTTGCTTCAGCTTTTTTTGCCGCCTTAGATTCAGCCTTTGACAAAACTTTAGATTCAGCTTTGGTTATTTTCTTGATTTCAGGTTTTGCAATCACCTTTGCCCTAGCTTTTGGCGCTTTTTTAGCAAAGTTTTTTGCGGCACCTTTAGCAGAATTTTTTGCTAGATCTTTTGATGCAACTGCTTTTTTAGCTACTATTTTTTTTGCAATAATTTTAGCTTTGGGCAAAATTTTTGCTACGACTTTAGCCTTTGATTTAACTGATGCTACAGCCTTTTTAGTATTTTTTACAACAGCTTTAGAAACTTTTTTCACTTGTTTTAACGCCGCTTTTTTAGCCGCTTCTTTTTTGACACTACGCTCTAAGGTTTTTGAAGCAGTGATTTTTCTCTTGGCATTTCTTTTGATTAGGCGCGCTAAATTTTTAATTTTTTTTATGCGAGTAACAATTTTTTTCTTCATCGTAGTTTTTTGTTAATTGAGCCAGTTCTAGGAATATACTGAATCAACTTCAAGAAGTCGATTCAGTATATTTTAAATTTTTTTCGCCACACGGGTGGCACCCCACTTGTAGGGATCCCGGATATCGAAACCTGATTGAAAAAGATCGGTGGTTTGAATCAGGTTTGGTATAATCCTAAATTAAATCTTTTTCTAGCGTTAAAATTTTTTGCTCAAGAGAATTTCTATAAGCAAAAATTTCTTTTATTTTTTCATTAATGATCGTTGTTTGATAAGTTTCGATCTCGTCAATTTTTGACAAAGATTGCTTATATTGTTGATCAACTTGGAGCAATAATTCTTTTAAGAGCAAAAGGCTCATCTTTTGGCTAATTTGTGCAATGCCAGATTCCTTATATTGTAAATCAAGGCTAGGCATGGTTGCAAGAAGATTTTTTATATCACCAAAATCACCCTCCAGATCAGCGCTCTCTAGGCTTGAGAGCAGTATTTCGGTTGTTATCTCATCATTATTATCAACAAATTCTATGGCCACATCCTTGATATGAGAGAGTTTATCGTTCAAAAAACTGACTTCTTTAATGTCAAAATTCTCATCCTTATGGTGTGATAATTGTGGAAATTTGATGATTAAAGCGATGATATTTTTTGCTAAATGATCGGAAGCGTTGCTTGGTTTGGCATAAATTGCTGGGATTAAATTGCCAAAATTATGCGCCGGATTATTTGCTGATTTGTCTGAAAATAATGATTTTCTAGATTCTTTGCTAGCTTGGCCTCGCGCTGATTTTTTATCATTTTTAAACGATACTCTGCCAAGAGAAAATAATGCATCTTTAAAAAATAACGCGAAATATTTTTTGGTGGTAGCATCGTTGATTAACGCAGTTTTTTTAGTTAATTCTGCTTCAATTTTAGCTTTATCTTCTGCGCTAATTTCAGTTTTTTTCTCTAATCCTAAATCGAGCAGAGTGAACTCTACCATAGCTTGGGACAGATTCACCGAGTTAATAAAATTTTCTTCAAGCTTTGCTGCGCCAAAAGTTTTTACAAAATCATCGGGATCAAGTTGATTGGGCAAAAATGTAAAACTGATATTTTTTTTGCTGCTAATTAAAGGCAGCGCAATTTCTGCAACACGCTTTGCCGCCCGCAGACCAGCGCTGTCGCCATCTAAACAAATTACAATTTTATCAGTGATGGCAAAAAGTTCACGCAAATGATTTTCACCAAATGCCGTTCCTAATCCTGCTACAACATTTTCAATACCGCTTGCAACCAATGAAATCACATCCATGTAGCCTTCAACCACTACAGCATATTTTTTTTCGAAGATTGGTTTTCTTGCGTTAAAAATGTTATAAAGTGTTTGATTTTTTTTAAAAATTTCAGTTTCAGCAGAGTTGAGATATTTTGGCATGTCTTGCGCCTCAAGCACTCTGCCACCAAAAGCAATGATACGATTTTTTTTATCCGTGATAGGAAAAATTACTCGATTGCGAAATTTATCGTAAATTTTTTGCTGATCATTTTTTGCAATAACCCCGCTACGCAGTATTTCTACCTCTGCAAAGCCTGCTGCCGATAGAAATTTATGCAACGCATCGTAAGAATTTAGAGCATATCCAAGACGAAATTTTTTAACTATATCGGCGCTTAAACCGCGTTTAGCTATATAGGATCTGGCTTCGCGCCCAGTTGATTCTTGCAGATTTTTTTCAAAAAAACTGTTTATTTTTTCTAAAATTAAATAATCGCGATCAACTTTTTCTTCTCTAACAATATCAAATTTAACTTGTGGAATCGCGATTCCATGGTCATCCGCCAATTTTTTTATTGCATCAGGAAACTCTAATCCCTCACTTTGCATAGTAAAACTAACCACATCCCCGTGGGCTTGGCAGCCAAAACAGTGGTAAAATCCTTTTAGATCATTAACAGTAAAAGAGGGTGATTTTTCATTGTGAAAAGGGCAAAGACCAGTAAATTCTTTGCCGCGCAGCTTTAACTTGACCTTTTTTCCGATAACTTCAGA